>JBDTXL010000465.1:0-4077 GCA_040006195.1 Gemmatimonadota bacterium
TGCGTGAAGGGGCGCTTCGGCTTCGACTTCGCGATGCACCGCGACCGTCTCAAGAGCCCGATGATCCGCATCGGCTGGGAGAAGCGCGACGGGAAGTGGTCGTGGGAGCCGAGCGCGGAGCAGACGGCGAAGTGGGGCCGCCGCAACGGACCGTGGATGATCGTGTCCGAAGAGGGACAGACGCAGAAGCGCCGTCCGAAGTTCAATCCGCTCCAGAAGCTGCCGCTTCTCGATCAGCCATTGGGTGATGCACGCGATCGCGTTGCTACGCCTGCAAGCTGGTACGAGCCATTCCGCGAGGCGACCTGGGACGAGGCGCTCGATCTCGCCGCCTCGCAGATGCTGAAGCTGCGCGACACGAAGGGGCCGGACAGCATGGCGGTATTCTCGAGTGCGAAATGCACTAACGAGGAGAACTACCTGCTGCAGCGGCTGCTCCGCGGCGCCATCGGCACGAACAACATCGATCACTGTACGCGCCTCTGCCACTCGTCTTCGGTGAGCGCGATGCAGCGCGCGATGAGCACGAGCGCGGCATCCGGCTCGATGCGCGAGGTCGAGACGGAGAGCGACGTCATCTTCATCCTCGGGGCGAACACTACCGAGTCGCACCCGGTGTTCGGCGCGGCGATCAAGCGCGCGCAGAAGCGCGGCGCGACGTTGATCGTCGCGGATCCTCGGCGCATCGAGCTCGCGCAGCGCGCGGACATGCATTTGCAGATGCTTCCGGGCACGGACGTCGTGCTGCTCAACTCGATGCTGAACCACGTTTTCGCTCGAGGGCTCGAAGACAAGAAGTTCATCGAGGGACGAACGCACGGCATCGACGCGCTCCGCGACTCGGTGACCCCGTACACGCCCGAGATGGCCGAGACGATCACCGGCGTTCCCGCGGCTCTGATTCGGAAGGCCGCGGAGACGTACGCGCGCGGCCCGCGCTGCGCGACGCTCTGGGCGATGGGGCTCACGCAGCACCACACCGGCACGGACATCGTCACGACGCTGCTCAACCTGATGCTCGCGTGCGGCATGATCGGGCGCTGGGGCTCGCTGATGATTCCGATTCGCGGGCAGAACAACGTGCAGGGCGCGAGCGATGTCGGCGCGATCCCGATGTACTACACCGACTACCTCCCGGTGCAGGATCCGAAGGTGCGGAAGGTGTATGCCGACGAGTGGCACGTGCCCGAGGACAAGCTCTCACTCGTCCCGGGATTGCGCGTCACGGAGATCGTGAAGGAAGGAAGCCCGGTGAAAGGACTGTACGTGATGGGGGAGAACCCGATCTTGTCCGACCCCGACATCGCGCACGCCGAGGAGTGGTTCCACAATCTCGACTTCATAGCCGTGCAGGATCTCTTCCTGACGGAGACCGCGCGCTACGCCGACGTCGTGCTGCCGGGTGCGTCGTTCGCCGAGAAGACGGGATCGGTGGTGAATACGGAACGCCGGATCCAGCTCATGCACAAGGCGATCGATCCACCGGGAAACGCCCGCGGCGATCTCGAGATTCTGATCGAGCTGTCGAATCGCGTCGGGCTGCCGACGCCGTTCACGAGCTCGGCGGAGGTCATGGATGAGATCGCGCGCGTCACACCGTCGTGGCGCGGTGTCTCGCACGCGCGGCTCGGAGGCGGCGGACTGCAGTATCCGGTGGAGGACGCGCATCACCCGGGCACGGACTTCCTCTTCGCAAATCACTTCCCGACGCCCGACGGCAAGGCGACGCTGGTGGGAGTGGAGTTCCTGCCGCCGGCGGAGCTGCCGGATGCCGCGTATCCGTTCTTCATGAATACGGGTCGCCAGATGTATCACTGGCACACCGGCACGATGACCCGGCGTGCAACCGGGCTGGATGCACGCGAGCCGACGCCGACGTTCGAGCTCAATCCGCTCGACGCCGAGGAGATGGGAATCGAGGACGGCGATCCGGTGCGCATCACATCGCGGCGCTCGTCGATGGAGATCGCGGTGCGCATCTCGACTCGCGTGGCACGGAAGCAGATCTTCGTGCCGATGCATTACCGCGAGGCGGCGGCGAATCTCCTGACGAACCCCGCGCTCGATCCGTACGCGAAGATTCCCGAATTCAAGGTGTGCGCGGTACATCTGGAGCCGGTGACGCGCCGGGGTGAGCGCTTCGGCGCGGACACGCGAAGCGACAAGGCCACGGCGAGCGACGTCAGCGAGCGCGAGCTCGTTGCGGGAGACGACTGAGTGGATCTCGGGATCGACGGAAAAGTGGCGCTCGTCACCGGCGCGTCCAGCGGGCTCGGGCGCGCCTGCGCGCGCGCGCTGGCGGCGGAGGGCGTATCGGTTGCGGTGATCGCGCGGCGCAAGGAAGAGCTCGAGCGCGTGGCCTCGGAGATCTCGGCCGAGTCGAAGCGCAGAATTCTTCCGCTGGTGGCGGACGTCACCGACAGCGACGCGATGGCGGCGGCGATCGCCGAAGCGAAGGCGACGCTCGGACCGATCGACATTCTCGTGGCGAATGCGGGCGGCCCACCGTCGACGAACTTCGAGTCGACGACGTACAAGCAGTACGTGACGGCGATCGAGTTGAATCTGTTGTCGTCGATCCGCCTCGCGCAGCTCGTGGTGCCGGGGATGCGGAAGCAGCAGTGGGGGCGGGTGATCTTTCTCACGTCGACGGCGGCGAAGCAGCCGATTGCGTCACTGATCCTGTCGAACACGGCGCGCGCGGGGCTCGCGGGCTTCGCGAAGACGCTGGCAACGGAGTGTGCGCACGACAACGTGCTCGTGAACACGATCCTCACCGGCCACTTCGACACGGACCGTGCGATGTCGCTGGCCGCGATCGCATCGCAGCGCGAGCACAGCACGATTGCCGAGATGCTGCGCGACCGGCGCAAGCTCATCCCGCTGGGCCGCGCCGGGGATCCGGCGGAGCTCGCGGCGGTGGTCACCTTCCTCGCGTCCCAGCGCGCGAGCTTTGTTACGGGTGTCGCCATCCCCGTCGACGGCGGCCAAATCGCGACGACGTTCTAGGAGACTGCGGGTGCAGACCCGGCCCGCTATGCGCTCGGGATCTCGTAGCGCATACGGACTACGCCGTCGAAGTACTTCTTCACAGAGCGTGTGCGGCGCAGGAGGCTTCTGTGGCGGGGGGCGACCAGGGGGATGCCCTCGCCGATGAAGATCGGAAAGACATGCACGTCGGAGGCGTCGATCTCGCCAGCGTCGAGGAACGAGGCGATCAGCTCACCTCCACCCATCATCCAGATGTGCTTCCCCGGCGCACTGCGCATGCGGGCGGCGAATTCCTTCACAGGCGCGGACAGGAAGGTCACTCCCGTCGCCGTGCGCGCCGCGGGCAGACGCGAGAACACATAGTTGTCGAGCTTCGGGTCGACCACCCCGCCTTCGATGCCGTGCTTCTCGTTGTAGGCGAGCGCGGCATCGTACGTCTTGCGGCCATACAAAACCGTGTCGATAGTCGCATAGAACGACTTCATGCCGTAGTCGACCGTGCCCGGAAAACTGTTCAGCCATTCGAAGTCACCATCGGGACGCGCGATGAACATGTCGGGGCTCGTGGCGATCTGAATGATGATGCTTCGGCGCGGGCTCATGATGCTGTGACCTCCGGCTCGGACCATGGAGCTTGGGCGTACGCGACCCGACGATAGAATAGCATTTTCAGCGCGCAGCGCGATGACCGATCCTGCTCCGGCCCGCTATCGTTTCAAAGGGCTCCGTGCGACCTTTCGCGCTGCGGCTGGCGGGTCGACCTGCAACACGGAGATGAGCGTCGGTGAAAGCGCTGGTGAAGCAATCGGCAGGGCCCGGTTTCATGTTGAGCGACGTTCCGGTGCCGACGATCCGTGACAACGAGGTGTTGATCAAGGTCCGGCGTGCCGGCGTCTGCGGGACGGATGTGCACATCTACGATTGGGATGCCTGGGCCAGCGGCCGCTGCGTTCCTCCCTTCACCGTCGGCCACGAGTTCGCCGGCGACGTCGCGCAGGTCGGCTCGATGGTGAGCGACGTGAAGGTGGGCGACCGGGTGACGGCCGAGGGGCACATCGTGGACGGACGATGCATGCTGTGCCGCAC
>JBDTXL010000466.1:0-5350 GCA_040006195.1 Gemmatimonadota bacterium
CGACGCCCCTGTTTCTCGCTTAGATTTGCGGCTGCATGCTCGTCATCGCCCACGCCATCGCCATCAGCTGTTACATAGCGGCCGCCGGACTCGCGGCAGCACCGTTCGCTCGCCCGATAGCGGCGCCGGTGCGCGGTGTGGTATCGCTGCTCACGATCGGTGTCGTGACGCATCTGGTCGCGCTCCTCGCGTATACGTGGCAGTTCGGCGCGCCCCCGCTCACCGGCCTCGGACCCGCGCTCTCGACGGCCGCCTTCCTCGTCGCGGTCACGCTCCTCGCCGTCGAAGCGCTCGCGCGCGAGGTGAGTCTCACCCTGGTCACCGCCCCACTCGCGGCGCTCGTGACGATCGGCGCGATCGCGTCGCCCATGGCGCCCGGACCCACGGCGCGCGCCGCGGGCACCGTGTGGCTCGTGCTCCACGTCGCTCTCAGCCTCCTCGGCTTCGCAGCGTTCGCGGCCGCCGCCGCCTCCGGCGTGATGTATCTGCTCGAGCGACGCGAGCTCAAGTCGCGACGCTTCGGTGCGATCTTCCGTTTTTTCCCGCCGCTCGAAACACTTGACAGAGTCAACCATCTCGCGATCGTCTGCGGCTGGATCGCGCTCACGCTCGGCGTCGCCCTCGCGCTCGGATATTCGATCGTCTATCGCGACGCCGATCATCTCAAGGTGATCTGGGGGATCGCTGCATGGACGGCGGTGACCGCGCTCACCGTGGGCCGCGTGGTCGCAGGATGGCAGGCAGCGCGCGCGGCTGCCTGGACGAGCGCGCTGTTTCTGGCGGTTGTCGTGCTTTACGTCGCCTTCCGTACGGTCGGCCCGCGCGCAGGTGAATTTCTGTGAGCGAGCTCCCGCTGATGCTGCACGGCGACTCGATCGAGGCGCTGGTTGTCGGCGGCGGCGCTGTCGCTGCGCGCAAGGCTCGGGCACTGCTCGTTGCGGGTGCGCACGTGCGTCTCGTGGCGACGGAGATCGGCGCCGACGTGCGCGCGCTCGCGGCCACACACGAGCTCCTGCATCTCGAGGAGCGGCCGTACGAGAGCGGCGACGTCGGAAGCGCGCAGCTCGTGATCGCCGCAACCGGCGATCGCGCAGTGAACCGCCACGTCGCCGATGATGGGCACGCGTCGCATCGCCTCGTCAATGTCGCAGACGATCCTGCGCGCGGAAACTGCCGAACCACCGCGACACACCGCGTCGGCGATCTGGTCATCGGCATCTCCGCCGGCGGCGTTCCGAACGCCGCCGCGCGCATTCGCGACTCGCTGGCCGATCGGTTCGATGAGCGCTACGGCGCCGCCGTCTCCGCGCTCGCGACGCTCCGCCGCCGTCTGATCGACTCCGGCGACGTCGACGGCTGGCATCGCGCCGCCGCCGCGCTCATCGATGACTCCTTCTGCGACCGTGTCGAGAACGACCTGCTCCTGGGCGAGGCTGAGCAATGGCCCTGATCGTCGCCGGAGTGAGCCACCACACGGCGCCCCTCACCCTGCGCGAGCGGCTCGTCGTGAGCGCGGGCGAGACGATCGTTGCCGCGGAGCGCATCCGCGAGGCCGCGGGAGCGAGAGAAGTGGTGCTCCTCTCCACATGCAATCGCACCGAGATCTACGCCGTCGAGGGCGACGCCGACGCGGTCCCCGCGATCTGGAGCGACTTCTCCGGGCTGCTCGGCGAAGACGTCGCGCACTTCGGCTACGTGCGCCGCGATCGCGATGCGGTGGCGCATCTCTACCGCGTCACCGCCGGAATGGACTCGATGATCCTCGGCGAAGCACAGATCCACGGTCAGGTGCGCGACGCGTGGGAGCGCAGCCGAGCCGCGTCGGGCGCCGTGCTCACGCGACTCTTTCAGTCTGCGCTGATGGTCGGCGGCCGCGTGCGCAGCGAGACGACGATCGGACACGGCGCCGCGTCCACGAGCTCCGCCGCCGTGCAGCTCGCGTCCAAGATCTTCGGCTCGCTGAGCGGACGCCACGCGATGGTCCTCGGCGCTGGCGAGATGGCGGAGTTGGCGCTCGAGTGCCTCGCGAGCGAAGGCGTGCGCACGGCGATCGTTGCGAATCGCACGCACGAGCGCGCCGAGGAGCTCGCGGAACGCTACAAGGCGCAGGCGCTCCACTACGACGAATGCTGGGCGCGTCTCGCCGACGTCGATCTGCTCATTTGCTCGACGGCGGCACCGCACGCAATCGTCGGTGTCGAACAGATCTCGGTCTCGCTCAAGGCGCGCGGCGATCGTCCCCTCTGCATCCTCGACATCGCTGTTCCTCGCGATGTCGACCCTGCAGTCGGGGAGCTCGGCAACGTCTTTCTCTACGACATCGATGATCTTCGCTCGGTTGCGACGGCAAACGTCGAGCGGAGGAAGGAGGAGCTTCCGGCGGCGGAGTCGGTGATCGCACCGGAGGTCGAGAAGTACTGGGAATGGCTCGCAGGGCTGGCGGCGGTCCCGGTCTTGCGCACCTTTCGCACGGAGATGGACAGAATGCGCGAAGCCGAGTTGGCCGAGGCGCTGCGCAAGCTGGAGCACCTGTCTCCGCGAGATCGCGAGGCGGTCGAACATTTTTCGAGGGCTTTGATGAACAAGTTTCTTCACGAGCCGAGTGTGCGCCTGCGCGCGGCCGCGGCGAATGGCCGCGGGCTCGGCGTCGTCGATGCGCTCCGCTATCTCTTCGATCTCCGCTCCGCGGGCGACGCAGCTGTCGACAGCGCCGGTGAAACGCCACCAGCGCGGAGCACGGAATGACGCGTCGCGCACTCGTGAGCGGCGGCGCCGGATTCATTGGCTCGCACGTCACCGACATTCTGCTCGCGAACGACTACGCGGTGACCGTGATCGACAACCTCTCGAGCGGTAAGCGCGACCAGGTGCCGTCGGGGGCGAGCTTCAAGGAGCTCGACGTCTGCTCGCCTGACGCAGCTGCGCTGGTGCGCGATGGGAAGTTCGATGTCATCTGCCACCTGGCGGCGCAGATCGACGTCCGGAAGAGCGTCACCGATCCGGCGGCGGATGCGAATCTGAACATCGGCGGCTCGCTCAACCTGCTCCAGGCCGTGAACCAGTCGGGCCATAAGACTCGCTTCGTCTTCTCCAGCACCGGCGGCGCGGTGTACGGCGATCTCGTCGAGGCGCCGACGTCGGAGGAGGCGCCGAAGGATCCGCAGTCCCCATACGGCACCGCGAAGTTCAGCGTCGAGCTGTACATGGGCTACTTCGCGCGCGTGCACGGACTCGACTGCGTCGCGCTCCGCTATGCGAACGTGTACGGACCGCGTCAGGATCCGCACGGTGAGGCAGGTGTCGTCGCGATCTTCTGCGACAGGCTGATCGACGGCACGCCGCTCACGGTGTTCGGTGATGGTGGCCAGACGCGCGACTACGTTTTCGTCGGTGACGTGGCGCGCGCGAATCTCGCGGCAGCAACGGTGGTGCTTCCGCCTGCGACCGGCGTCGACAGCCGCGCCTTCAACATCGGCACGAGCGTCGAGACCGACGTCGTGACGCTCGCGACGGTGCTGAAGGAAGTCTCGGGCGGAAGCTCGGAGGTCGTGCACGCGGCCGCGCGCGCAGGCGAGCAGCGCCGCTCCGCCATCCGCAACGACAAGGCAGGCAAGCTCCTCGGCTGGACACCGAAGGTGAACATCCATGACGGGCTTCGCGACACGTACGAATGGTTCGCGGCGCGCCGCACGGGAGAGAAGGCATGATGCACGAGCTCGCTCTGATGCAGGTCGGCGGCGCGGTGCCGACGTCGGCGTTCGATCTCATTCGCTCGGCGTCGCCGGTCACGCGAGGTGTGCTCATCTTCCTGCTCGTGCTCTCGCTCGTGAGCTGGGCGATCATGCTCGCGAAGTGGATCGAGTTCCACCGCGTGACGAAGCGCGGACGCGAGTTCGTGTACGAGTTCGAGCGCACGCCCTCGCTCGATGCGGCGGCGAACCTCACGCGCCGCGCGAAGTCGAATCCATTCACGCGCGTCTTCACGCGCGCCGTGAACTTCTTCGCCGAGCTGAAGCCGGGTGCGCTCAAGGACACGGCGGCGGCGCCGCTCCGCGGATCGCAGGTCGAGGCGCTCCGGCTCGTGCTCGAGTCCGAGAGCTCGACGCAGCGCGACCAGCTTTCGTCCTACATCCCGTGGCTCGCCACGATCGGCTCCGTCAGCCCGCTGGTCGGTCTGCTCGGCACCGTGCTCGGCGTCATCCACGCGTTCATCGGAATCGCGGTGAGCGGCTCCGGAAATCTGAGCGCGGTCGCGCCGGGCGTGGCCGAGGCGCTGACGGCAACCGCAGCGGCGCTCGCGGTCGCCATCCCGGCCGTCTTCGGCTACAACATCTTCGCGGCGCGCCTCAATCGCCTGGAGAGTGAGCTCGAGGGCTTCGGCACCGAGATCCTCGCGATGATGGTTCGCGAGGGACGGATCTAGATGAGCCGGCGCGCGCGGGCGGGGCGGCTCCCCCTCAACGCCGACATCAATGTCGTGAGCCTCATCGACGTGATGATGCTCCTCATGGTGATCTTCATGATCACCGCGCCGATGATGCAGGGCGGCGTCGACATCCAGCTGCCGCAGGCGCAGGCGCGCCCGCTCGAGTCGAAGAACGGGCTCGTGGTCACGATCGATCGCGGCGGAAACATTCTCGTCGATGAGAACAAGCTGCGCTACGACGAGTTTCGCGCGAGCTTCAAGGCGCTCGCAGCACAGCGCGGCCGCGGCGGCATCTATCTGCGTGCCGACAAGGGGGTCCCGTACGGCACGGTCGTGCAGGTGCTCGCGATCATGCGTGCGGCTGGTGTCGGCGACGTCGGGCTCGTGGCGGAGCCGGAGGCGATCAGACGGTGAACGAAGCGCGCGCCGACGATCGCTCCCGGCTCGCACTCCCTCTCACCTTCTCGGCGATCGGGCACGTGGCGGTTTTTGCGGCGCTGATCTTCATCCGCCCGGCGCCCCCGAAGCAGCTGCCTCCCATGTATCGGGTCAACATAGTAGCGGCGCCACCAGGTCCCCGCGCCGAAGGCGTCGTGGTGCCCCCGGCGCCGACTCCGCCGCCGGTTCCGGAGAAAGTGCCGCCGCGCGCGCAGACGCCGCCCAAGGCGATGCCGATGCCGACGAAGGTGCCGGTAGCGAAGCCCGTTGCGCAGGCGACTCCGACTCCGACGCCGGTCGCCGTTCCTCCGAAAGCGGCGCCCCATCCCGCGGGCGGCGGCCCGACCGGCGATCGCGGCACGGATGTCGCCACCGTTCGTACTGAGGGCGTCGACTTTCCCTTTCCTGGCTATCTCGAGAACATCGTGCGCCAGATCGCGAAGAACTTCGGCGAGCACCGGAACACCAACGTGCGCGCCGAAGTAC
>JBDTXL010000467.1:0-2715 GCA_040006195.1 Gemmatimonadota bacterium
AGCTGCGCGCCGCCTTCACGAGCAAGACGAAGGCGATCATCGTCAACACGCCGCACAATCCCACCGGACGCGTGTTCACGCGCGACGAGATCTCGCTGATCGCAGAGCTGTGCGTCGAGCATAACGTGTATGCCTTCACCGATGAGATCTACGAGCACATTCGGTACGCCGGCGATCATCATGCGCTCGCGACTTGGCCAGGAATGGCGGAGCGCACGATCACGATCTCCGGCCTCTCCAAAACCTTTAGCTGCACCGGTTGGCGCATCGGCTACGCGATCGCACCGGAGGTCGAATCGGTTGCGATCAGGAAGGTGCACGACTTTCTCACGGTCGGAGCGCCGGCGCCGCTGCAGGAAGCCGGCGCGATCGGCATGGCCTTCGACGCCGACTACTACAATCATCTCTCGCTCGAGTATCGCGCTCGTCGCGACATTCTCTGCGACGCGCTTCGCGAAGGCGGATTCACCTTCACCGTTCCCGAAGGCGCGTACTACATCCTCGCCGACTTTTCTGCGCTGAGCGATCTCGGCGACGTCGAGTTCGCGAAGTGGCTCACGCGCGATATCGGTGTCGCGCCGGTGCCGGGGTCGAGCTTCTTCCGCGCGGGCGACGGCGGGCGCAAGCTCGTTCGTTTCGCCTTCTGCAAGAAGCACGAGACGCTGCTCGCCGCGGGCGAGAGGCTCGCGAATCTACAGGCGCGCGTGTGATCCAGGCGTCGTCGCGCGCGGAGATCACGACCCCCGAGATCATCGCCGACGAGTCGGTCGTCGAGCTGTCGCTTCGTCCGCAGCGGCTGGCCGAGTTCATCGGGCAGCAGAAGGTGAAGGAATCGCTCGCGATCTACATCGAGGCGGCGCGCGCGCGCAACGAGCCGCTCGATCACACACTCTTCTACGGACCGCCCGGACTCGGCAAGACGACGCTCGCTGAGCTCATCGGCCGCGAGCTCGGCGTCAACATCCACACGACGTCGGGCCCGGCGCTCGAGAAGGCCGGCGATCTCGTCGGCACGCTCACCAATCTCCGCGCGCGCGACATTCTCTTCATCGACGAGATCCATCGCCTGAAGCCGATCATCGAGGAGTTTCTCTATCCCGCGATGGAGGACTACAGGATCGAGATCCGCTTGAGCGACGGCCCGAAGGCGCAGACGATCACGATGCAGATAGAGCCATTCACGCTCATCGGCGCGACGACGCGCTTCGGGATGCTCACGTCGCCGATGCGCGCGCGCTTCGGCATCCCGCTCCGCCTCAACTTCTACCCAATGGAAGATCTCGAGCAGATCGTGCTGCGATCGGCCGAGGTATTGAAAGTGGAGATCGATGAGGGCGGCGCGATGGAGCTCGCGCGCCGCTCGCGCGGCACGCCGCGCGTGGCGAACCGCCTGCTGCGCCGTGTGCGCGACTACGCGCAGGTGAAGGGGAACGGGCGCATCACGCGCAACATCGCCGACGCGGCGCTCGCGATGCTCGACGTCGATCAGTTCGGACTCGATGACATGGATGCACGCATCCTCAAGACGATCATCGAGAAGTTCGACGGCGGTCCCGTCGGCGTGAAGACCATCGCCGCGGCGATCGGTGAGGACGAGCTAACGATCGAGGAGGTGTACGAGCCGTTCCTCGTCCAGAACGGATTTCTCCAGCGCACGCCTCGGGGGCGGATGGCTACGCACCAGGCGTACAGACACTTCGGTTTTTCGCCTCCAACTGCGCAACCGGGCCAACCGACGCTCTTCTGAATCGTCCATACAACACGGTGCGCCACTTGCGTGACCCGTTGGGCTCACGTGCTAGCACGTCTCCGGGAGTTGTATGGCCGTTTCCACCGAAGAACGCTGGAAAGAACACAACGACACAGGTCGCCGGCATTTCGAGCGCGCAGAATTCGCCGAGGCCGAGCAGCAGTACATCGCGGCCCTCCGGCAAGCGACGTTACTGGGCGCGGTCACGCTGACCGAGCTCGGGCAAGTTGCGTTCAGCCTCCGCGACTTTACTCAGGCCGAGAGTTATTTCCGTCGCGCGCTCACGATTCGCGAGCAGGCGCTCGGCACGGAGTCGGTGGATCTCATGCAGGCGCTCAACGATCTCGCCGCGCCGTACTACTCGCGCGGTGAGTTGGAGCAGGCGGAGCGACTCTATCGCCGCGCGCTCACGATCGGTGAAGCGCAGCTCGGCGATCTGAGTCCCGACCTCGCGGTCACGCTCAGCAACCTCGCGCGCCTGCATCAGCGCAAGGCGGATTGGCGCGCGGCCGCGCCGCTGCTCGGACGCCTCCTCGCGATCAAGCAGCGCTCGCTCGGAGAGTCGCATCCACACGCGATCTCTCTGATGCTCGCGGTCGCGAACGCGCGAAGCTCCCTCGGCGAGCACGAGGTCGCGGAAGAGCTCGTCCGCCGCGTGCTGGCGCTGCAGGAGCGCGCGCAGGCGGGCGACTCGGAAATGGTCCGATCGCTCAACGCGCTCGCAAAGATCTACATGGCGAGCGGCAAAACGCAGCTCGGCGGCGAGCTCGCCGACAAGGCGGCGCAGCGCCAGAAGCGCGTGGGCTCGGTGCCGCGCGCCCGGAATACGCGTGCGCGCCTCGATCGCGACACCCCCGATTTCTCCGCCGACCCGCCGCCGGCCCCGAAGCCGCGCTCAGGGCAGGCGGCGTCTTCGCTCGCACCGCCGACACCCGTGTCCTCGAGCCGTATGCCGTCGCGCGCGC
>JBDTXL010000468.1:0-17776 GCA_040006195.1 Gemmatimonadota bacterium
GCATGCTGATCCACCCGGTCCAGTAGACCTTGTGGAAGAACCAGTTCATGACGACCAGCAGCACCACCACGGCGAGCAGTCCCGTGCCGGCCTGCACATCGAGAGCGGGGAGGCGGTCGGAAAGCGCGTCGACCATACCGACCGCGCCGAACCAGGTGATCAGCGTCGCGAGGAACGCGAGCGCCGCGCCGACGGCAACGGGACGCTGATACGACTCCGTAGATCCCTTCATGCTCGCTGTGATCGCTGCGAGCACGAGGATGCACTCGAGCCCTTCGCGGAAAACGAGCACCGCGATGTCGAGCGCCTTCACCGTGGATGGGCTGTCCAGCGTCATCGGATCGGGCGAGCCGCCGGAGACGATCGCGGACCAGATCAGAATTGCGAGAACGGCGGCGATGCCGCCCCAGATGGCGATACGTCCGCCGATACGCGCGGCGCGCGGGCCGGCGAAAGTCGGACGGCTGGCCGTGGTCACTGCCCTTGGAGGGCTCGGGCGGAGGCGCGTTTGCTCATTCCGACTGATATTATCGGCTTTCACTTATCCGCGCCAGCGGGAGAAGAATTTCCCGATTCTCAGTGGCACGGACCCTCGAGCACCGCAACTGCTGCTGCTGAGCTCGTTGTATGCGTCAGCGACAGATGAACACGTGTGACGCCCAATTCGGTCGCGCGTTTGGAGGCCCCTCCGTGCAGCAGGATCGACGGCGACCCGTCCTCCGCGAGCACGACCTCCAACTCCCGCCATCCGATCGCCCGCGCCGCCGCAGTCCCGCGCAGCGCCTTGTACGTCGCCTCCTTTGCCGCCACGCGAGCCGCGAGATGCAGCGCCGGACGCGGCCGGCTCGACGCGTACGCACGCTCGGCCTCGGTGAACAGCTTCCGCAGCGCATGATCCCCCTTCGAGGCGAGCATCCGCTCCACGCGCGCGATCTCGACCATGTCGATGCCGACCGCGATGATCACTTCGCCTTTCCCGGTTTCGACTTCGACTTCGCGGACGCGCGCCGCTTGTGCGACTTCTTCCGGCTGAACATCCGCCGCCAGAACGACCGTGCGGCCCGCCGCTCATCGGTCAGCACCCGGTGGATCACGATCCAGCTCTCGTCCGCGCTTCGGAAAACCGTGCGCAGCACCGACTGCCATTCGCGCCAGCGCACGAATCGCTCGCTGTCGTCGCACGCGCCCAGCGCCTGCTCGGCGCGCTCGAGCTCCGCGATCCGCGCGAAGAGCTCGTGCGCGTTGTCGGTGAGCTCCGCGCGCAATGCGCGGCGCTCTCCTGCCGCGTTCGGATATCGCTCCTGCGCGATCTCTTCGAACACGTGCTCGACCGATGCCCGCAGCGCCGCCGCATCGAACGCGGCGCGCAGCGCCACGAGATTCGGTGCACGCTCGGCCAGGAGCCTCGCCTCGAGCAGCGGCCCAAAGAAGCGATCGTGCTCCTCCCCCGCCGCGAGCGAGCCGGCGCCAAGCGCGCGCAGCGAGCGCGTCATCTCTGGAATCGCGCAGACGTTGCTCGCGATCTCCGTCGCGAGCGCGTTGAGGTCGTGCGCCCGCTCGAGCTGGATCACATCGCCGGTCACGAGGTAGAGCTCGAGCACGTCGCCCGGCACACGAATCCCCTCGAGCTGCGCGAGCGCGAGCGAGATGCGTCCGCGCGCCGTGTCGAGCGACAGCGAGTCTGCATCGAGCGTCACCATCGCCTCACCCTCGAGCTCGCGTCCGCGGAGCAGTCCGCCGAGTATCACGCGGCGCGCGGGCGACGCGGGCATCTACAGCTCGCGCACTGAAGCCGCGACGCCCGAGCGCTCGGCATCGGAGAGCATCGCGCGCTTGCCCGTGCGCTTCTCATACCGCATCGCGAAGTCCGTGAGGCGGTCCGCATTGTACGCGGCGCGCGGGATGCCGAGTGCCGCGATGGCACGCTCCAGCGCAGCGGGCTCACCTTCGACCTCCACGAGATCATCCATGCACGGATATCTCTCGAAGCGCACCATTGCCTCGCCGATCTCGAACTGCTCGATCTCGCGATCGATCGCGCGCGTGACCATGTATCCGAGCCCCGCGAGCATTACGGCGACGGATTCTGCGTCGAGCACCGTGGAACCGACCTCCTCGCGTACCTTGTAGCCGCGCTCGTAGCCCGTCGGTCCCTTGTACTCGAGCTCCGTGCGCGTACCACTATTGTCGCGATAGGTGCGGAGACGCAACACGATGTCGCGCGCGGCGAGCGAGCGGTCGTTCGTGTCGTAGCGACGATCCTCGAGGCGACCGGCGAAGTCGATCGTCCCTCCGGCCTCGATCAGCTGCGCCCGGCGCTCATCCCACGAGTCGAGCACCGCCTTGAGCTCCACCTCACGCATCGACGATCACGCGCATCACCGCCGCAGTGTCCGCGAGCGATGAGAAGAGCGCATAGGGATGATGCCGCGCGAGCTCCTCGGGCGTGTAGCGCCCGGTCGCAACCGCGATCGCTCGCGCGCCGATCGCCTGGCCGCACGTGATGTCCGCCGGAGTATCGCCAATGACGTAGATGTGGTCGCCCAGGATGTCGAGGCCGAGCGTCTCCTTCGCGCGCCGCTGCGCCAGCGCGGGAAGCTCGGCGCGTGCGTGATGGTCCGATCCGAAGGCGCACACCTTGAAGCGATCGATATCGATCCCCGCCGCCCGTAGCTTGATCGCTGCGCCCTCCCGAAGGTTGCCGGTGAGCAGCCCGAGGATCACGTCGCTGTGCTCCTCGAGGAGATCGAGCAGCTCGCGCACACCATCGAAGACGTGCGCGCGCGTTCCGCCCGCCAGCTCGCGCTCGAGGCCGCCGAGGTAGCGCTGCATGAGCGGATCGATGCGCTGGTCGATGATGTCATCGGCGTGGCCATCGGCGCGCATGAGGTCGCGCACGATCTGCGGATCCGTCTTTCCATCGTAGTGATAGTCCTGCGGACCGGCGCCGCCGAAGAGGGTGGTGAGCGCCTCGGTCATGGCGCGCCGGCCGGCGCCGTCGCTCCACAGGATGGTCCCATCGATGTCGAACAGGACGAGCTTCACGTTTGCGGAATCGGTCATGTGTGCGTGAGTGTGACGCCCGCGAGAATCGTCAGGGCACCGACTCCCTGCAGCGGCGTGGGATGCTCATTGAGCCAGATCCACGCCGCGAGCAGCGCGAAGACGGGCTCGAAGTGCAGGTAGATCCCCGTGCGGGTGGCGCCGAGGATGCGAATGCCGCGGTACCAGAACACCGAGGCGATGGCGAGCGAGATCACGCCGCCGAAGACGATCGCCCCCCACACGCCCGCGGGCAGCGCGAGCCAGTGCGTCGCGAGCATCGACGGGAAGCCGAAGATCAGGAGCGGGATCGCACCGCCGGTGAGTGTGAGAGCGGCGACGGTCGTGTCCTCGACGTCGTTGACGAAACGCGCCTGCAGCACGACGTACACGGCCCAGATGATCGCGGCGAGCACCGCGAGCAGATTTCCCTCGAGCGTCGATGTGCCGTTGAGCGCAACCCGCGACGTGAACGCGATCAGCGCGACGCCCGCGAGCGAGAGGGCGATGCCGAGCGCGACGCGCGCCGTGATCTCGCCGAGTCCGGCGAGGCGGCCAAGCAGCGCGATGAAGGCAGGGCTCGACGCGAGAAGCAGCGCGGCGATGCCGACGTCGGTGTTCACGACGCTCCCTACGAAGACCATCTGGTAGATGCCGTTGCCGAGCACGCCGAGCGCGAGGAGGAGGAGCACCTGCCGCCTGGTGGGACGCGCGCGCACGGTCGCGAAGACGAACACCAGGAGCACGATCGCCGCGAGCGAGATGCGCACCGCGTTGAATGCGAGCGGCGGGATGATTCGCGTGGCGTATTTCACGACCGGGAAGTTGAAGCCCCAGATGGCGACCATCAGCACCATCAGCATGTCGGTCGGGACGAACATCGGCGTGTGGCGTACTGGTGCGTCGGCGCGAGGCCGGGCGTCGATGAGCGTCATACGTAAAGCTAGGGGTAAGCGGTGCGCCGTGACAGGCGGGTGGCCACTCGCCTGAGTGCTCCCTAAGTTGCAGGATGCATCTCTCATTCGCACTCTTCGCCGACGCCGCGAACATTTCCCAGGAAGGGAAACTCAACATCCTCGGCGTCTTCGACGCGGTGCAGTGCGGTACGCTCCCGACGGTGCATCCACGCGCGCATCTCGTGGTGCGGCTCAAGGGCGGACAGGACGATGTCGGCACGCACACGGTGTCGCTCAACTGGCTGAATCCGGATGGGCAGGAGCTCTGGTCGTCGAATGGGGAGCTGAACATCGGCGCGCCGCCGCCGGGGGTAACGGAGATGGACATGCCGCTCATCGCCGCGATCGACCTGCCGCTCGATGCATCGGGCGCCTACTCGATGCGCATCGCGCTCGACGGTGAGGCGCACGGCGAGGTGCGACTGCTGGTGCGCGGCGACATCGCACCCATGGGCGCGACACTGCCGCCGAACAGGTTGGTGAGCTGACTATTTTTTGACCGAGGCCGCGCCACTTGCAGGCGATTCCCGTCGTTTCGAAGGTGAACCTCATCGCGAGGAATTCAGCGTGAAGCTCAGTGCTTTGGCGCTCGTCGCCATCGTCGCCGCGTCCTCGACTGCGCTCGGCGCGCAGGCCGCGTCGAAAGCGGTCGATCGCACGAACATGGACACGACGTGCGCCCCGTGCACGGACTTCTATCGCTTCGTGAATGGGCGCTGGCAGGACACCGCGACGATTCCTGCGTCATATCCGGGCATCGGCGTGGGACGCGAGGTGTATGACCGAAGCCTCGACGTGCTCCACTCGATTCTGGAGGATGCCGCAAAGACCAGGGGAGCGGCACCCAACAACAATACGCAGAAGCTCGGTGCCTTCTACGGTGCGTGCTTGGATTCGTCGCGCGCCGAGAAGCTCGGTGCTGCGCCTATGGCTGCAGATCTCGCACGAATCGCCGCGATCACGACGCCGGCAATGCTGCAAGCGGAGCTCGCGAGGCAGCAGGCGAACGGCGCCGATGTCGCGTTCGGCGTGGGCACCGAGCCCGACTTCAAGAACACCAAGCTCACCGTCGCCGCGCTCGGACAGAGCGGGCTCGGGCTGCCGGACCGCGAGTACTATCTCAGCGACGATTCCGCGTCGGTGAAGCTGCGCGAGAGCTACCGCGCCCACATCGCGCGCACGCTGCGGCTCCTCGGCGGCACGCCCGCCAGGGCCGCCGATGCGGCGCAGCGCGTGCTCGCGCTCGAGACGTCGCTTGCCAAAGCAGCGATGCCGCTCGAGGAGCAGCGCGATCCGAAGAACATCTACCACCCGCTGACGGTCGACTCGATCGCCAGAATCGCTCCCGGCGTGAACTGGAGGGCGTACTTCGCGTCGGTTGGGATGACACCGAAGTCGGTGATCGTCCAGTCGCCCTCGTACCTCACCGCGGTGGGAAAGCTCGTGTCTTCCGTGCCGATGGCGACGTGGCGCGACTATCTCCGCTGGAGGGTGACCGACAACGCGTCGCCATATCTCAGCTCGCGCTTCGTGAACGAGCGCTTCACCATGCGCGCGCTTCTCACTGGCGCGAAGTCGCTTCCGCCGCGATGGAAGCGGTGCATGACGACCACCGACGCATCGCTCGGCGAAGCGCTCGGCGCGGCGTACGTCGCGAAGGAGTTTTCACCGGAGGCGAAGGCGCGTGCGCTGGCGATGGTGGGCAACCTCGAGGCCGCGCTCCGCGATCGAATCTCGACGCTCGACTGGATGAGCGAGGCGACACGCAAGGAGGCGCTGGCGAAGCTCGCGGCGTTCCGAGTGAAGATCGGCTATCCCGATCGGTTCCGGGATTATTCGGCGCTGCGGATTCCGGCCGGCGCGTCGTATTATGCGAGCGTGATGCTCGCGAACCAGTTCGAGTTCCGTCGGCAGATGGCGAAGAGCGACAAGGCCACGGATCGGAACGAGTGGGGGATGACGCCGCAGACCGTCGATGCGTACAACGATGCCCTGAACAACGAGATTGTGTTTCCCGCGGGAATCATGCAGCCACCTTTCTTCGACGCGACCGCAGACGATGCGTCGAACTACGGGGCGATGGGCGCGATCATCGGACACGAGATCACGCACGGCTACGACGATCAGGGACGACAGTTCGACGCGAGCGGCGCGCTGCGCGACTGGTGGACAAAGGAAGACGCGGACAAGTACGACGTTGCAGCAGGGCGCATCCGCGATCAGTACTCGTCGTACATCGTCGCCGATACTTTCCACGTGAATGGCAAGCTCACGCTCGGTGAGAACATTGCGGACTTCGGTGGGCTGAAGATCGCCTACGCGGCATTCGAGAAGGCGATGTCGGGAAAGTCGCGGGAACCGATCGATGGCTTCACTCCGGAACAGCGTTTCTTCATCGCCTACGCGAGCGCGTGGCGCACGAAGACTCGCCCGGAGGCGATGATCCTGCAGTCGCGCACCGATCCTCACTCGCCTGGCGAATGGCGTGTGATCGGCGTGATCTCGAACCTGCCGGAATTCGCTCAGGCGTTCGGGTGCAAGGCGGGCGACCCGATGGTGCGAGGCGAGTCGATCCGCGCAACGATCTGGTAGAGCCGCGGGCGGCTGAATCAGCTCCCTGTCACCCGCCGCGCTGCGCGCAGTCGCCCCATCAGCGCCGCCGTGTACGCGTCGCCTCCGTCGAGACGCTCCACCGCGAATCCGCCGCGACCGATCGCCACGTGCATGAGCGTCCGCTGCGGCGCGACGATGGCGACGTGCGTGATGCGCCCGTCGGCGCGATCCGAGTAGAAGAGCAGATCGCCCGCTCTCCACGCTTCCGGCGCGAGCTCGAGCGCGACGCCGAGCTCCGCCTGCTGTCGCGCATCCCTCGGCAGTGAGGCACCGTGCAGCTCGAATACCGTCTGCACCATTCCCGAGCAGTCGGCGCCCCACGGCGTGATCCCGCCCCACTGGTACGACGTGCCCGAGAAGTACCGCGCGGCCGACGCGCAGATCTCAGTACCAACGAGCGGATGGCGCCGACGGATCTCCCCCTCGTCGAGCACCACTCCACCGACGATCTTCGCATCTCGCGCGATGCGCGCGCCGAGCGGCAGCGCGCGTTCGATGTGATCGGTGTCGTCGAAAGCAGTGCACCCGAGCGAATGTTGCGCGGTCGAGCGCCAGTCGTTGGCCTCGGCGGCGGCCCACGGCCGCACATCGAGATAGCCCTCGTGCATCCAGCCCTCGTAGCCGTCGGTGAGCCGCACGCGGCGCCACCCATCGCGCACTTCGAGAATAGCGGCGAAATGCCCCGCCACCGACTGGCTCACCTGCTCGCTCGACGCCTTCGGCTCGGCCAGGAGCGGCGCGACCGCCGCGCGCACGAGCGAGAATGTCTCGAGGCTCACTCCCGCTGGCCGAGCGCCGAAGTCAGCGTGTACGACGCGCACCCGGAATCGAAATCGAATTGAAGGCCTTGGTCAGCTCGCGATCGGTCGCCGCGCCGAGCTGGCGCACGAGATCATCTCGCTTGCGCGCGCGCTTTACCGCCGTCGATGCGACGGGGCTCGCCAGCGAGCGATCGAGCGGCACGTACAGGAAGCGACCCTTCCACTCGTCACTCGCCGCATCGTACCACGGCTCCGCCAGCACGGTGAACGTCCGGTCGCCCAGCGCCAGTCGCTCACGAAGCACCACGCTGTCGCTCATTCCTTCGCGGCCGCGTCCTTCGTCTTCGCCTCGCACGTGGAACAGAGCGTGACGCCCTTGAAGGTGCAGAGAAGACAAAGAAAGGTCCCGCAATCGCCGCACGGATAGCCCTCGCTCGCGCGCTCCTCGTTGCCGCAGGCGCGACATACCATCCGATCCTGCTCTACGTTGTTTTCAGGCATCGCGCACCTGGGTTCGAGAGCTCCTCGCGGGGCAGCGCCGCCCCGGAGATGAACGATTCACCACCCCATTACGTCTCATCCTTCCTGCGCGGCGTAGGTCAGGAGCTGCGGATCGAGTTGATACTCCTTGATCTTGTTGATCAACGTTGCGCGCGAGATCCCGAGCTCCCGCGCAGCGCGCGTGCGATTGTCGTTGTGCGCGCGCAGCGTCCGCTCAATGTGCGCCCGCTCGACATCGTGCAGCGTCCGCGGCATGTGGCGCGCCGGAATCGAGCCCCCTGCGCGCCGTATGTCGGGAGGGAGATGCTCAACCGTGATCTGCTCCGACCCGCGCCCTACGATCATCGCGCGCTCGAGCACGTTCCGGAGCTCGCGGATGTTCCCCGGCCACGAGTGGCGCAGCAGCTGATCGAGCGCGCCGTCGGAGATCTCGGCGGGCGCGTGCGGCAGCTGCTTTCGAAGCTCCCCCGCGATCCGGTCGATGAGCGCGACGATATCCTCGCGGGCACGCGCACGGAGCGGCGGCAGCACCACGGGCAGCACGCTCAGCCGATAATAGAGGTCCTCACGGAAGCGTCCCGTCTGCACTTCCTCCACGAGGTCCCTGCTCGACGTCACGATCATTCGAATGTCGACGCTCACATCCTGCACGCCGCCGACGCGACGAAACTTTTGCGCCTCCAGCAGTCGCAGCAGCTTCCCCTGTAGCGGCAGCTCGAGCGCCGCAATTTCATCGAGCAGGAGCACGCCCTTGTCCGCCACCTCGGTGAGCCCGAGCCTGCGCACGGGCTCTTCGCGCGTGCCGCCGAACTCGTCGCCGAAAAGCTCCGCGTCGAGCGTTCCCTCCCCGGCTCCCGCGCACGAGGCTTCGACGAAGGGCTTGTCCGCGCGATCGCTCATCGCGTGCATCGCGTATGCCATCTGTCCCTTCGCCGTTCCCTGCTCGCCGAGCAGAAGCACCGTGGTGCGATCGCTCGACGTGAGAAGCTCGATCTGGTGCGCGAGCTCGCGCATCGCGGGCGAGGTGCCGAGGAGCGCGCCGACGCCCTTGATGCCGCGGCGCTCGCGCATGTAGCGCGCGAGCTGGTGAAGGCGTGCCTTTTCGAGGCCGCGCTCCGACGCGAAGCGAAGATGATCGAGATCTACCGGCTTCGTGAGAAAATTTTCGGCGCCTCGCTGCAGCGCCTGCACCGCGAGCGGGATGTCGCCGTGTCCGGTGATCATGATGACCACGGGCTCATCGGCGCGGATGTGCTCGAGGACGTCGAAGCCGCTCATATCCGGAAGCTGCAGGTCGAGAAGCACCAGATCGGGGCGCGTGCGATGATAGGCCTCGATGCCATCCTCGCCGCTGTGCACGCGCACCACCTGATGCCCTGCGCGCTCGAAGAACGCGCCGAGTACGGCGGTCACTTCGGGAGTGTCGTCGATGACGAGAATCGTCGCCATCAGCGCATCGCCGTCTGCGTCAGCATCGCGGCGACGGTCGCCAGTGCGAACGGCTTGCCCACGAAGGGGCGGCCCGCCCCATGCAGGAATTTGCGCGCGGGCGGACTCTCGACGTCACGCGTCGCGAAAACCACACGCCCCGCATGGTCGGGATCGCGCTCGACGAGCTCCGTGAACAGCGACTCCCCCGCGAGATCCGCCATCTGCAGGTCGAGGAAGATCGCGCCGTAGCTCCGCGTCGCCAACAGCGCCAGCGCAGCACTCGGATCACCCACCGCGTCCGCGACGCACCCGGTTCGCCGCAGATGCAGCTGCAGCGCCTGGCGCATCGTCGGCTCGTGGTCGACGATGAGAAATCTCCGCTGCCGCGGAATCTCGACGGTGTCGCCCGCCAGCGTTGGCTGGGACGAGTCGTCTCGCGCGACGAGAATCGGAAGATCGATCTCGAATGTCGCGCCGCCATCCGGCGCCGAGTGCGCGCGAAGCACTCCTCCGTGCTGGCGCACGATGCCGTGCGAGATCGCCAGACCGAGGCCGGAGCCCTCGCCGACGGCCTTCGTCGTGAAGAAGGGCTCGAAAACCCGACTCAGCGTCTCCTCCGAGATTCCCGGTCCATTATCGATCACACTCGCCACGATGCGCCCGCCCTTTCGTCGCGTTCGAAGCGTGATCATTCGCTTCCCCTTCTTTCCGCGCAGTGCCTGCTCGGCATTGATCAGCAGATTGAGCAGCACCTGCTGTAGTTGAAAGGGATCGGCCCAGGTATGCGGAAGGTCGGGCTCGAGCTGCATAACCACCTGAATCTGATCCGTGGAGATCATGAATCTGCGGAGCGAGAGCGTGTCGTCCATTACGCGGTTGAGATCGACGCTCGACCGCTCCGGCTGTCGTTGGCGGGCGAAAAGCAGCAGGCTCGACACGATCTTCGCTGCGCGCTTCGATTCCATCTGGATCGTATCGACCGCGTCGCGCTGCTCGGCGTTGAGCGGACCCGCCCCTTCGAGCAGTTGCGCGAACGCGCTGATTCCCGCCAGCGGATTGTTCAGCTCGTGCGCGACCCCGCTTACCAGCTGGCCGACGGCAGCCAGCTTCTCGCGCTGGCGAAGCTCTTCAGCGAAGCGCCGCTCCCGCGTCACATCACGAACGATGCACAGTGCGCCGGTCACGCGTCCGTGCTCGACGATCGGGGTCGACGTGATGGAACCGATGCGACTGCGCGCTGCGACGTCACGAAAGGTGATTTCCGCTCGCTGGCGCCGTCCGGACATCGTCCCCTTGAGCAGCCGGTTCGCAATCTCCCGCTGCTTGGTGTCCAGAAGCGAGCAGCAGTGCGTGCCGATGAGTGCACCGATGCGATGCCCCATCGCACGCTCCATGATGAGATTCACGGATGTGAAATGGCCCGTCTCGTCGACCGTGAAAATTCCGTCCGCCGCCTGCTCGAACAGGCGACCGTGCCGCTCGCTCATCAGCTCACCGCAAACTGCGAAGGTGCAACAACTTCATGTACCCGAATGTACCCTCGCGCGAGGTCGGGTCAATCGCGCCTCGCAACGAGCAGCCTCGCGGCAAGCGGCTCCACGCGAACGGTGTACGGCGTCGTGCCCAGCAGCTCACCGTCCGCTTGATACAGTTGCGGTGGGTCGCAGTCGATGCGGAACTCCACGCCACTCCGATAGAGCATCACATCGTCGCTGCGGAAGTTGCGGCTGAAGAGCCGCCAGGCGATCCGTATCGCGTCGAACGAATGTGCCGGAGAGAATACGCAGAGGTCGAGTAATCCATCGTCCTGCCGAATCCCGGGGCCAAACGTGAATAGCCTGTCGAGCACCGTGCCGAAATTCGCCACCATCAGCGAGGTCGCCTCGCGCTCGATCACCTCCCCGTCCGCTTCGACCCGCGCGTTGAAGGCGCGGCGCTTGAGCCCGACTTTCACACCCGTGTGCACATACGCGCCGATGCCGAATCGCCGCTTCGTGTCCGGATCCGTCTCGTCGATCATGCGCGCATCGACTCCGACGCCCGAGCTGAAGGCGAAGCGCCGATCGCATTCTGGGATGTAGCCGAGATCGACCGACGCGAGTTTGCCGTTCAGCAGCGCCGCGACCGCGAGCTCGATTCGTCTCGGCGTTCGCAGCGCGCGCGCGACGAGATTCCCCGTCCCGCCCGGGAGCACTCCCACGGGCACCCCACTGTGTGCCAGCGTGCCGATAACCTCCATCGCCGTACCATCGCCGCCCAGCGTGAACACCGCTGCGAAGTCCTTCGCGCGCTCGGCAGCGACGACCGATGCGTGCCCCTGATGCGTCGTGACGACGACATCGAATTCCGCACCCGCCGCGAGAAACGCGGCACGCGCCCGCTGCTCGAGAAGTCGTCCGCGGCGCGCCGCCGGGTTGGTGATCAGCAGAATCGGGCCGATCAGAAGCTCCACTCGCGGAAGAGATCGAAGCCGAGTTGACGCGGGCGATTGCCGATGGTGCTCCCCCCGGTGCGACAGAGGAGCGACGTCGTCGACGGCTCGGAGCTCGCCTGCAGCGAGAAGTGCTGCGCGAGCCTGTACTCGAGCGTGATTCCGATCGTCGACGTGAAGGTGCTCGTCGACTGGCCGCCGATGTTGCACAGCCCCGCATTCGCCGTGAGGAAGGCGCGCTGCCCCAGTTGCTTGCCGAGGCCGATGCGCGAGCCCGAGAGAAAGCTGTTCGCGCTCTGATCGATCGACGACTGATTGGTCGAATTCGTGCTTCCCGTCTGCACCTGCACCAAGTCGAAGAAGCCGATCTGCGAGTTGATCGCGCGCTCGATCAGCGCGCCCGCACTCGGCAACAGCGCCTGCGCCACAGGGCGCAGAGCGCTGTTGTTCGCGTCGCTCGAGCCGAGCAGCGACGGCTGGCCGAACACCAGGTAGCTCAGGATCTCGGTGTATGAGAGCGCGATCCGCTCGTCACTCGAGAGATCGAGCTTAGGGTCGAGCAGCGTGCCGCCGATGTGCGCGATGATGCGCACGTCCTGCGCGAGCTGATTCGCCTGTCGCACGGTGTACGTCGCCCAGATGTTGAGCGAGCCCGCCTGTTGCGGATCGTTATAGAAGGTCACCGTTCCGCTGTCGACCTGGAACGTGCGTTGCACGAGGCCGAGATCGAGCCGATACGTTCCGCGCTCAACATCGATCGACCCGTCGAGCCGCTGATTCGCCGCGTCCTTCCGCAGCGCGACCTGCCCGCCGAGCTTGATGTTCGCCTCGGCCGATCGCAGCCACACATCGTTTCCGATCTCTACCTCGAGGCTCGGCACCTGCAGATTCTGGATCGCCACCTGTACGTCGCGACGCTGCTGGCCAAGGAAAGTTCGGCGGATCTCCACGAGATTCGTGTCGACGAGCGTGCCAACGTCCGGATCGATCGTCGGGTCGAGGCTGAGCGCGGTCTTGGCCGCGAGATCGGGCAGATAAAACGTCGCGCGCTCGACATTCACGTTGCCGGTGAGCACCATGTGGTTGAAGGGGCCGAGAAGCCGCACATCGTCGCTGATCTCGAGCCGCGCGAGCGAGCGCTTGTCGACGACGAGAAAGCTGCGCGCCGACATCGTGAGATCGAGTTGCACTTTGCTCAGATCGTCGGAGAGGTCGAGCAGATTTCCCAGCGCCAGCGTGCCGCGCAGCGAGAGCTTGCTGTTCGCCTCAGCGCCGCTCGCAGCCGAGAGCGTGTCGATGCGGATGCTGTCCGGACGAAAGCCGACGTCTGCCTCGAACCTTCGAAGGCGCGTGCCGAGTGCGGGAAGTCCGATCTCGCCATTACGCACGCGCATCCGGCCCGTGAACAGCGGGTGCGTCCACGTCCCCGAGAGATCGAGCGCCACGCTCGCCGTACCGGAGGGTCGCGAGAACGACGGCGAGAAGGATTCGAGCACCGCGAGATCGAGACTGTCGCCCGCGAGATGCCCCTTGAGCGACTCGTCGAGCATCCGCTGCTGCACCGGGAGCAGCGCGAGATTCAGCGGCCACGACCCGGTGAACGACATGACCGCTGTGTCGTGCCGGAAGACGATCATTTTCGTGTCGAGCAGTCGATTCGCGTAGGAGCCGTTGAGCGTGAAGTACGGGAACGCGACCGTGCCGAACGACACGTCCTGGAAGCGAGCGCCGAGCGCGATCACCGGCGCGCCACGCAGACCGGTGATCTCCACTGTGCCGGTTGCGGTGCCGCTGATAGGCGTCGCGAGCTGCGCGATCGCGCCGAGATCCGCGAGCGACACGCTGTCGGCGCGCATCGAGATGCTCACAGGGCGCGCGTTGGGCATGTCCGCGTGAAGAGCTACAATGCCACCCTCGCCACTGCGCGCGACGAGCGAGTCGAGCCGCGTCCCCGCGGTGTCGAGCACCAACCGCGCGGGCGTGGTGATCCCCCATTCGTGCGTGTCGATCAGTCCGCCGAGGCTGTCGATCGCGAGGCTGAGTGAGTCGATCGAGCGGTCGAAGGAAAGATGCGTACCGGCAACGAAGCTTCCGCTCTTGCGATTGCTCGCGGCCGAGAGTGTGAGCTCGCCGTGCGCCTTGCTGTCGAGCTTCAGAGCGCCCTCGATGCCGTCGATCGCGACAGTCGCGAGCACGACGGAATCCGCTCGCCCGCTGATCGTTCCGCGCATGTCACCCGGAAGCTTTGCGACCGCGTACCTTCCGCTGGCGTGCTCGACCTTGTTACCGGCAACGAACAACGAGTCGCCCGCGATGACTCCCCGCACCGTCACGGTGTCGATCGAGCCAATCAGCATCCCCTCGGCGTGCGCCATCCCGTAGAGCGAATCGCGCAGCTGCCGCGCCGCGAGTTCGCGCTCGGACATGTGCACCGAATTGCGCGGCGCGGAGTCGCCGGCGACGCGGGGGAGGATCCACGGCCGTAGCCCGCCAAGCGAGTCGATGAGCATGGAGTAGCTCAGGGAGTCGACGATGTTCGGCGCGAGTCCGAGCGTTCCCTTCGCGAGCACGCGCACGGCGCTGCTGGTGATGCTCAGGGTATCGACGTGCATCCGCCCCTCGCCGAAGGTCAGCGATGCGGTTGCCGAGCTCACGCTCACCGGCTCCACGCGCGATTGGTCGAGATCGAGTGTGAGCGACCCAGCGAGATTTGCGATCGAATCGCCGTGGATATCGAACGCCGCTCGTCCGGCGAGACTGGTCGAGGGCAGCGTCTTCGACTCCATCAGCGCGGCGACATCGAGGTCGGCGACACTCGCCGTTCCGCGCCCCGCAAGGCCGCTCACGGAGTCGAGATCGAAGTTGCCGTTCACGACCATCGTCCCCGCATCGCCGGAGAGATTGGCGGTGACGTCGAGGTCGTCGATCGTCCCGCGGATGCGCATTGGCCCGGAGAAATTTCCGCGGAAGGCGAGCCCCGGATACGACAGCGCGAACGTCGTGAACGAGACGGGCTGCGCCTGCAGCGTGACATCGAACGCCGTGAACTTCGGATTCTGCGTGACGCGCCCGTCGCCGGTGAAGTTCGACGTCGGATTGTCGCCGTCGTGGTGCACCAGGTTCGCATCGTGAAAGCGCGTGTCGAGCCACGATGAGTCGAGCGTCGCAGTCCCCGATACCGTCCCCCTGAGGCGCGGGAAGCTCGCGAACAGATACTGGATCGTGCGCAGATCGAGCGTGGCGATGTCCACGTCCAGCTTGTGGAACTTCGCATTCGATGGAACGAGGATGTCGAGCGCGCCGTGCACCGTCGCCTTCGTGATCGCGCCAGGCACGTGCGCGTCGTGAAAGGTCATCTGGCCATCGTCGACATGCCAGTCGGTCAGCAACCCTCCCGGTCCGCGGAGCGAGCCGGTGAAGGCTCCCTGCCAGTCCTCCGGAAAGGGGCCGCCCGCGATCGTGCGCAGCAGGTCGAAGTCGAGCGGAGAGAATTGAGCATCGACGTTCGTCACCGCGAGCACCGGCAGCCCCACCACGAAGGTCATCGCCCCGGTGAGATGCGACTTCGTGGAGCGCATGTCCATTTTCGTGAGCCCGTACTCCAGCGCATGCGCGTCACGAAGGTTGTTTCTGATCGTGAGCTCCATCTTCCCGCTTCCCGTCTTCGGCAGCGTCGGATACACCCACGCCACGTCCTTCATGGAGACGGAGTCGGCCCACACGTGCACGTCGTAGTGCGTCGGCACGGGGCCGTGCCACGAGACGAGCCCCTTCGCGTGTCCCGTCGATCCCGGCAGATCGAAGTGGTGAAGATCGAAGAACACGGTGTCACCGATGATGCGCACCGGCCCCGACGCATTGCTCAGCTGCAGCGGCGGGTCGTTCTCGATCACGTTCATGTTGCCGATCGAGATCAGCTTCCCGACGCTGTCGGGATCGGCGAGACGCACATAGGGCGACCGCAGCTCACCGTGCGTCCACCGGCGCGTCTGCTTGATCCCCTCCCGCGTGCGGCGCCACTCATGGTTCTTGTCGTTGAGTGCGACCTTGATCGCGCTGTCGCGGCGTGCGCCCTTGAGCGAGTCCGGCGGAGACCAGAGATCGGTGAGCGTGAACGTCAGGTCGTGCACCACCGCGCTGTCCATCACGATGTAGTCGCCGATCGACCGGCTTCCGGCGATCCGCTGCTTCTTCTGCCCGTCCGGGAAGACGTGGCGGAAGCTCCACTGATGATCCGCCCGGCGACGCAGATAGACGTTCGGGCGGTTCACTTCGAAGTACGAGATCAGGAGGCGCTTGTCGATCACATCGCGCGGATCGTAGCGGATGATGATCGGCCCCGTCGCGACGACGAGCGAATCCTCCTCGTCGCGGATCGCGATCGAGTCGAGCTCGACTCCGGTAAAGAGGCTCCCGGTGATGCGGCCGATGTAGATCGTGCCGCGGCTGCCCATCGCGCTCGTCACCTGCGCATTGATCAGCGATCGAAGCCGCGCTCGGCCGAGATCGGTCTGCGTCGTCGCGAGGATCGCGCCGATCACGCTCATGCCGAGAAGCAGCAGGATGCCGGCGCTGATGAGCGCGACGAGACGACGGCGCGACATCCGCTAGAACGCCTGCCCGATGCTGAAGTTGAACGTCAGCTTGCTCAGCACCGAGCTGCCGGACATCGGCGTGTACGAGGGTGCGCACGTGTCACCGGAGCCGACGATCCCCTGCTGGAACTGGTTGTCCGGGCTCACGCAACGCAGCACGTTGTCGTCGCCGACGAAGTATGCCGACCCCTTCGTCGACTGGTAGCCGTTGTAGGCGACATCGACGCGAAGCGGTCCGATCGGCGAGCGCACTCGCATGCCCACACCCGGCGTGACACGGAGATCAGAGAGCGAGAACGTCTGCTGCGGGCGGTTGTACACCTGCCCGGCATCGACGAACGTCGCCAGCTGGATGCGACCGCCGAACGATGGCAGCCGGTAGCGCCACTCCGCGCTGGCGACGATGAGCGTGTTGCCGCCCGTCGGTGAGTACTGGCGCACGCGCGAATTCGAATCGGCTCGATAGACCTGCGTGGGGTTGCCGGCGATCGTTGTGTCGACGGTGCCGAACGAGCTCACGATGTACACGACGGGGCCGAGCAGATTCTGATTGTAGCCGCGCACCGAGTTCGGACCGCCGGCGTAGAGTCGCTCCTCCGGCGGCACGTACGCCGTGGCGCCGCGCGTGCTGAAGCCGTCGAGGATCGCGGCCATCTGCAGTCGCGCAGCGAACGTCGACGCCCCGATCGTCTTGTACACCGAGCCCTCGATCAGCGTGCGGCTGAAGCGCGTGCCGTTCGCGGTGTCGAGCGATGTCGTGCCGCTCCGCAGCGCGAGATGAAGCTGGTTGCCGCTGGATGGATCGAGTAGCTGGTCGGTGCGATCGCGCAGCAGCGACATGCCGAAGACGTGGAGGCTTCCGTTCTGCTGTAGCCGTTCGATGTCGCTCAGCGCGCAGCGGTTGAAGAGCTGGCAGAACACCGCCGGCGACGCCGTCGTTCGCCCGTATTCTACGCGATACGAGAGTGTGAGCGGCAACCCTGGGCGCAGATCGCGCGGCTGCAGATCGCGCGTCACTTCTGCCGCACCGCCGATGAGCGTCTCGCGCACGTACGCGCGATACTCGCTCGTGCGCTCCGAGAAGAGCGTGAAGGATGGCAAGGTGTGCGGGCCGATCAGCCCACGCAGCCGGATCGTTCCCGACGCGTAGTAGTTGAGGCGGTTGCTGATCGAGTCATCGCGCACGTTCTGTGGGCAGAGGGCGAGGTGCGAGAGCCGGCCGTTGAGCTCGAGCCGCCGCGCACCGCCGGAGAAGTCGCGATCGGTGAGGCGCGCCTGAGCGCGAATGCAGTCGAGCGTCGCCCAGCCGGCGCCGACGCCGAGCGACGTCATCTTCGATTCGTTGAGCCGAACGAGCACGGTGAGGAGGCTGTCGTTCGGCTGCGCGCTGTCGGGAGCCAACGCCACATCGACGTGGCTGTACGTCTCGAGCTGGTAGAGATCGCG
>JBDTXL010000469.1:0-9675 GCA_040006195.1 Gemmatimonadota bacterium
ACGAGCGCAGAGCGCACGTGGGCGGGGCAGCACTACGACTACGCGATGTCGGGAAGCGGCAGCGCGTGGAAGACGGTGAACACTTCCGTTGGCCATCTGCCATATACGCTCGTGTGGACGACAATCATGCCCGGCGCCTCCAGCGATAATACGCAGACGGCGTACTACCACGACATGCTCGCGTGGTACGCATCGAACACGTCGTACGCGCTCGAGAATGCATTTCTGCACAAGGCCGGCGCGGCGCACGATTCCGCTGGGCGCATCGTCATCACAATCTGGGGATCGAAGCGCTGGGTCGTGAATCCGGCGGATGCGGGTGCGCGCAATTATCAGGTCGGACGCTTTCAGCGAATCACGTCGACTGAAGACGGCGCGTTCGTCGACGAGTGCGCGAATATTCTCGGCCAGATCCCCGCGTCGCTTGAATATCCGAATGAGACCGACATGCAGGCGCCGCAGACGGCGATGTTCGCGGCGATTAAATCGGCGCTAGGCAGCAAGACGCTGATGTTGAACACCGCCGAATACACGACGGCGTTCGATCGTGCGAACGCGCTCGCTGCTGGCGCAGTGCATCTCGAGGGGATGAACAACGCATTCCACTCGGGAATTCCGCAGATCTGGCAGTGGGTGGAAGGACTCGCGAATCAGGGAGTGCTCGTCGACTTCGTGACGCTGTACACGTCTACGTACGCGAACTCAATTCCGAATTCATTCCCGCACGGCAACCAGGCGACGGGCGCGGGGCGCATGAAGATGTGGGAGCTCGCGAGCTATTACATGGTGGTTCCGAGCAATCCGGCGAACATCACACTGCAGCTCGAGAACAGCTGGGCGCTTCCGTATTCCTCACTCTGGCTGCGCGCACAGGAAGCGAACGTCGGGCATCCACTCGGCGCTCGCGTGCAGGCCTCGCGCGGCATTGATCCGCTCGGCCAGACCTACGCAGTGTACACGCGCGATATGGACCGCGCGCTCGTCGTCATGCGCATCAATCAGGGATGGGGCGCGCACAGCTACGTCGATGGGACGGCTGTGACGATTCCGCTTCCGTCGACGGATCAGTGGCTGCCACTCAACGCCGACGGCACGCTGGGCGCAGCGGTCACGAGCGTTACGCTGCGGAACGTCGAGGCAGCGATTCTCGTGAAGAAGAGCCGCCTGTAATGCTCAGTCGCCGAGGAACTCGCCCACGGGCGCAAGCGTCTCGATGTGGTCGCAGAGGATCTTGAGGGTGGCGAGGAGCGGCACCGCGATGAACGCGCCGGCAACACCCCAGATCTCCCACCAGAGAATCAATCCGACGAGGATGGCGACCGGGTTGAGCGTGAGCCGCTTGCCGAGGAGCAGCGGCGTAACCACGTAGGCTTGGAGCAGATTGACGACGAGGTAGCTCGCGGGGACGGCGATGATCTGGCCAACACTGTCGAAGGTGGACAGCGCGGCAAGCGTGAGCACGCCGACCATCACGAGGGCGCCGAGGTAGGGGATGAACTCGAGGAACAGTACGAGCACGCCCCAGAGCACCGGATTCGGCATTCCGAGCGCCCACATGATGAGCGTGATGATCCCGCCCTCGACGACATTGATGAGCGCGACGGTGGACAAGTACAGCGAGATCGATGTTTCGGTCTCGCGTGCGATCGCGACCGCCTTTTTCTTGTCGCGGAACAATGGGAGCATCTTCGTCAGCTTCTGCAGGAAGAGATCGCCGGAGGCGAGCAGGAAGTAGAGAAGGACGAGCGTCTCGAGCACGCCGGCGAGAAATGCGGCGGAGGTCTGGACGAAGCGATCCATGAGCGTCGGGCCGGCGAGCGTGACCTCCTGCGGACGCGGCGAGCTGCTCGATCCGGACGTGGCAGCGCGGGCCATCTGATCGGCGGACTTGCTGACCTGCTCCATCGGCTTGCGCAGCTTCCGGATCTTCACGTTCGCGGCGGCGACGGACTGCGGCGCCTTCGTGATCCACTCCTGCGCGGGATCGGTGAGGAAGTAGCCTCCGAGGCCGACCGCGGCGACGATCATGAGCACGACGATCGCGGCGCCAACCGGCTCGGGGATGTGTGCGCGCTTGAGCGTGCGTACGGAGGGGCTGAGGAGCAGATTGAGCAGCAGCCCGAAGGTGACCGGAAGAAAGAAGGCTCGGGCAAAATAGAGAGTGTAGAACGTCGCCATTATGACCAGCAGCGTCGCCGCCATCGAGCGGACAGCTGGCTGAGTCTCCATGGCCGACTCGAGAGTCGCGAGGTTGGGTGACTGGATCGCACCCGGTTCCTGCGAGCTTTCAGGTGTGCGCGCTTCGAGATGATTCACGTCGTCGATATCTTCGGCAGGCAGGCGAGCGGTCATCCCCGGAAGACATGCACGTTCTCAGCCACCGGACTCGGGTGCGCCGGCGGACCAGGCAGGAATTGGCAGAGGAAGCAGGCCTCTCGCTATCTTGTCATCAACGATGACCCGCAACCCTGACGCGACCGAGCAGGACGCCGCCCTCAAGCTGTGGGTGGTGCTGAGCCGCGCGCACGAGGCCGTGGCCGGGCTGGCGAAGCTCGATATCGAGCGCGGTGAGCTTTCTCTCACGGAGTTCGCGGTGATCGAGGTGCTCTATCACAAGGGCGACCTCACCGCCGGCCAGGTCAGCGACCGCGTGCTCCTGCAGAGCGGAAGTCTCACCTACGTCATCAACAAGCTGGTCGAACGAAAGCTGATCGCACGGCGCGAATGTGAAACGGATCGGCGCCTGCGCTACTTGCGCCTCACTGCACCGGGGAAGACGCTGATGAAGCGGATCTGGCCGGGGCACGCTGCGGTGATCGAGCTCGCGACGAGCGGGCTCTCGGCCGCCGAGAAGCGGACGGCGACCAAGCTGCTGAAGAAGATGGGCCTCCGCGCTGCCCTGGCCGAGCGCGCGGGAACAAACGGGGCGTGAGATCTCTTGAATTCAAGAGATTATTATTTCACGTCACAGGAGCTTCCCTATGGCCACGACGCAAGCACCAGCAAAAAGCACCACCTGGAAAATCGACCCCACGCATTCGCACGTCGAGTTCGCCGTGAAGCATCTGATGATCAGCACCGTGAAGGGGCTCTTCTCCGATGTCGAGGGTGAGATTGTGATCGTAGATGGAAATGCCGCAGAGTCGTCGGTGAGTGCCGTGATCAAGACCGCGAGCATCGACACGCGCACCGGGCAGCGCGATGACCACCTTCGCAGCGCCGACTTCCTCGATGTCACGAAAAACCCCGAGATCATCTTCAAGAGCACGAAGATCTCCGGTGACAATGCGGAGTTCGAGCTCACGGGAAATCTGACCATCAGTGGCGTGACGAAGGAGATCACGCTCACGGCGACGAACGAAGGATCGGGAAAGGATCCGTGGGGCGGCGAGCGTATCGGCTTCAGCGCGAAGACGAAGATCGACCGTCGCGATTTCGGCCTCACGTACAATCAGGCGATCGAGGCCGGCGGTGTCGTCATCGGCCACGAGGTGAAGATCTCCATCGAGGTCGAGGCGATCAAGCAGGCGTAGCTCTTCAATGCGCGCTGCGCACGAAATACGAAGGCCGCCTCGAAAGGCGGCCTTCGTTGCATTCAGCGCTGTGCGAGCTTCGCCGCGATGCGCTTGGGAGCCGTGAGCAGATAGGCGTCGCGAACGAGGTCGCTGACCGTCGCCCAGCTCGGGCGCTTGTCGAGGCGGATGCCGAGCCAGCCCTTCGGACCGACGTATGGCGGGGCGAAGTATCGGTCGCCGTCCTCGTGGATGAGCATGTCCTGGATGAGGTGGGTCGACTTGAGCCAGAGGCCCGGGCGGCCGGCTCCATGGTGATTATCGGAGTCGGCATACATCGCGAAGATTTTGTTCTTCACGCGAAACGTGGGGGCGCCCCATGCCTCGACTTCGTGCGCCTCGGGGAGCGCGAGGCAGACGGTGCGGAGGCGATCGATCGGGCTCGGCGGAGTGCTCTTTTTGGGCATTTCAGCGGATTATGGGGCGACATCGGATGTTAACACGAATGCCGGGCGTAGCGGTGGCTTCGAGGGGGCCTCGATCGTCTGTTTCTCAGACGTACTTAACGGGCACCGATCCGGTGCTTCGTGTCGCACAACCCCGAGGTCGAGGTCTTCATGGAGCTCCGCTCATTCGTGCGCCCGGCAGCGACGCTGCTGGCCGCGGTAGCTATCGCCGCGTGCGGAAACCGCGAAGTCGGGACCGATCCAGGGAGCGCCGCGCTCGAGGTGATCGTCAACACCCCGATCTCGCGTGCGGGAGCAGTCGCGATCGAAGGCGCCGCCGCGCATACCGTCGTCACCGCGACGGACACGCTGCGTGGACTCGTGCCCGGACCGTACACGGTGCGCGCCGCGAATGTCGCCGCCGCCGATTCGCTCGTGAGCCCTGTGCTCTGGGGCGTGGTCTCCGCGAATGCCGTGATGGTGTCGACCGATACGCTCAAGTCGGTCACCGCGACGTACGCGATTCGGGGCGGCTCCGGCGCGCTCTGGGTGGGGAAGTGGGGGAGCGTGAATCTCGCCGAGGGCTTCACCTCGTCGCAGCTCGCGAGTGCGGGGATGATGGCGGCGGCCGACACGATCGGCACGTCGGGCGCATCGCTCACGATCTCCGGCGCCGCGTTCGACTCCGCCGGCAACATGTGGGTGACGGACTACATCAATCAGCAGATCATGAAGTTCTCTCCCGCGCAACTCGCGAGCGGCGCATCGACTCCGCTCGTCACGATCGCGACGAGCAAGGAGCCGTGGGGAGTCGCGGTCGATGATAGCGGGAATCTCTGGGTCGCGTACTACAACGGAAATAACGTGCTCGAATACGCGGCGAGCGATGTGCAGTCGTGGAGCGGTGCGCTCACGGATCCGACGCCTCTACTTACGGTGACATCGCCGAACGGCCCGCTGGGTCTCGCGTTCGATGGGGACGGGAGCCTGTGGATCGCCGGCTTTGATGTGCCGGTGACCTACAAGGCCGCGGCGAGCGCCATCCATGCGGCGACAGCGGGCGGAACGACCGCGCCCACGGACAGTCTCGAGTCGCCGTACCTCGATCACGGCTCCGGGATCGCCTTCGATCGTACGGGAAACCTTTGGGAGGGCACCGAGTCGGGGTACATCGTCGGCTACACCTCGTCGCAGCTCGGCGCATCATTGCACGGCGAGCCGAGCTTCGCGCAGCAGACCGGGGCCGCGTTCGATGGGATCGCCTTGGACAACAGCCGGAATCTCTGGGCAGCGACCGAGTCGGCCGACGTGGTGATGTTCTCGCCGTCGCAGCTCGCGAGCGGCGATCTGACCGTCCCGGCGCGCACGCTCACCGCCGGCTCCGGAGAAAAGACGTTCGGGCTCGCGTTCAATACCCACGACTCTGCGCTGCCGATCTCTCCCGCATTCGGGCGCCTGGGTGGCGGGAGTGCGAGACTCCGCGCGGCGCCTCCTGTGGTGCACATCGGAGACGGAAGCCGCCCGGGAGCGCTGCGACACAGGTAGACTACTGCGTCTTTCCCGGCGGCGCCTGAATGATCGATGACAGGACGGTGCCTCCCGCCAGCTCGCGCGAGGCGCTGGTACCGAAGCTCTTCACGACACTCCGCTCATACGACCGCGCGCAATTCGCCAGCGATGCGATAGCGGGCGTCACCGTCGGCGTGGTCGCGCTCCCACTCGCGATCGCCTTCGCGATCGCGAGTGGTGTGACGCCGGATCGCGGACTGTGGACCGCCATCGTCGCAGGTCTTCTGATCTCGGCGTTCGGCGGCTCGCGCGTGCAGATAGGAGGACCGACAGGCGCCTTCGTCGTGATCGTGTACGCGATCGTGCAGAAGTACGGAATCGATGGGCTCACAGTCGCAACCCTCATGGCCGGCGTGATCCTGGTGGCAATGGGGCTCGCGAAGCTCGGGAGCGCGATCAAGTTCATCCCGCATCCGCTCGTGATCGGATTCACGAGCGCGATCGCCGCGATCATCTTCTCGGGCGAGGTGAAGGATTTCCTTGGCCTCGAGATGGGCACGGTGCCGGCGGCCTTCCTCGCAAAGTGGCAAGCGTACGCTTCGGCGATCGCGACGGTCTCGCTTCCCGCGCTCGCGGTTTCGCTCTCTGCGCTGGCGATCATCCTGCTTTGGCCGCGCGTGAGCCGGCGCGTTCCGGGCCCGTTCGTTGCGCTGATCGTGACGACGGTCGGTGTGTATCTTCTCCATCTGCCGGTGGAGACGATCGGCTCGCGCTTCGGCGAGATCGCGGCGTCGGTGCCGCATCCGCGCGTTCCGCATCTCACGCTCGAGCAGGTGACGTCACTCGTTGGTCCGGCGTTCACCATCGCTCTCCTTGCGGCCGTCGAATCGCTGCTTTCGGCGGTGGTCGCCGATGGGATGATCGGAGGGCGGCATCGCTCGAACATGGAGCTCGTGGCGCAGGGGATCGCAAACATCGCGTCGCCGCTCCTGGGCGGCATTCCGGCGACGGGCGCGATTGCGCGCACGGCAACGAACGTGAAGAACGGCGGGCGCACGCCGGTAGCGGGCATCGTGCACGCGCTCACGCTGCTCGTCATCACCGTCGCGGCCGGAAAGTGGGCGGCGTACATCCCGATGGCGACGCTCGCGGCGATACTCGTCGTTGTCGCGTATCATATGAGCGAGTGGCGGTCTTTCGTCGCCGAGCTCCGCTCGCCGAAGAGTGACGTCGCGGTGCTCCTCACGACATTCTTTCTCACGGTGCTCGTCGATCTCACCGTGGCGATCGAGGTCGGGATGGTGCTCGCGGCATTCCTCTTCATCCGACGGATGTCGACGGTGTCGAACGTGAGTGTGATCACGCGCGAGATTCAACAGGGGCTCGCGGCGGATGAGGGCGAGGAAGAGCTGCTCGATCCGCGCTCCGTGCCGAGCGGGGTGGAAGTGTACGAGATCAACGGGCCGTTCTTCTTCGGCGCGGCGCAGTCGTTCAGGGACGCGGTCTCGCAGGTGGCGGGGCGTCCCACGGTTTTGATCCTGCGCATGCGGGACGTGCCGATCATGGACTCGAGCGGCATGCACGCGCTGCTCGATGTCATTCAACGTGCGCGGAAGGACGGCACTATTGTGATTCTCGCAGGGCTCCATGTGCAGCCGTTGGCCGCGCTTACCGACTCCGGCGCGATCGTCGAGATTGGGCGCGAGAATCTCGTAGAGAACCTCGACCTCGCGCTCGCGCGAGCGCGGGAGATTGTCTGATGCTCTTCAACAGTATCGTCTTTCTCTTCGGATTTCTCCCGATCGCGTACGTGGTATTCTGGAGTCTGCGCAGCACGCGCGCGCGGCACATTTGGCTCGCGATCACCGGATACGTGTTCTACGGATACTGGAATCCGTGGTTCACGCTACTGATGCTCTTCTCGACACTGGTCAGCTATTTCGCCGGACTCGGGTTCCTTCGCTGGATTGATCCGCGACGCCGGAAGCTATGCCTGGTCATACCGGTCGCCACCGATCTCGCGCTCCTCGGCTTCTTCAAGTACGCGAACTTCGGCCTCGATACGGCGGCCGCGACGCTACAGCTGCTTGGTCAAAACGTGACGCTCCCGCACCTGAACGTCGTGCTTCCGATCGGGATCTCGTTCTACACCTTCCATACGATCAGCTACATAGTGGACAGCTATCGTGGCACCATCAAGCCGACGCGCAGCTTCCCCGAGTTCGCCGCGTACGTCTCGCTCTTCTCGCAACTCGTGGCCGGGCCGATCGTGCGCTTCCGGACGCTCGAGGCGGATCTCGAAGCCCTCGGCCAGACGAGCCGCACTCGGTGGCTTCAGCGCGGAATCGCCTTCTTCATTGTAGGGCTCGTCGAGAAGGTCATTGTCGCGGACACGATTGCGGCTTTCGTGGATCCCGCGCTCGCGCACTACGACTTTCTCTCGACGGTCGGCACCTGGCTCGCGATGCTCGGCTACACCTTCCAACTGTACTTCGACTTTTCCGGCTACAGCACGATGGCCGTGGGGCTCGGGCTACTCTTCGGGCTCCGCATTCCACAAAATTTCAACTCGCCGTATAAATCCAAGGATCCTCAGGAGTTCTGGAGCCGCTGGCACATCTCGCTCTCAACATGCCTGCGTGATTATCTCTACATCCCGCTCGGTGGCAATCGCAATGGAAAGGTGCAGACGTACCGCAACCTGATGCTCACGATGCTCATCGGCGGGCTGTGGCACGGCGCGTCGTGGACATTCGTCATTTGGGGTGCATATCATGGCATCCTCCTCTCGCTGCATCGCGCGTTCGGAAAGGGATGGGACGAGTTGCATGCGGGAGTCCGACAGGTGGGAATGTTTCTGCTCGTGCTCATCGGCTGGGTGCTGTTTCGCGCGACGACATTCTCGATGGCGATGGCGATCTACCGCGGTATGTTCGTGCCCACGAAAGGCGCGCTCGTCGACCAGCCGCTACTCGCGACAGTGGTGCTGTGCGTCGTCGCATGGTGGGCGATGATCGGACCGAACGTCTACGAGCTCGATCTCGAGCCGACGGCGCCGCGGCGGATCGCGCTGACCGCTGCGTTCGGCGCTTCGCTCGCGGTAATCATCGGCTCGCCGTTCTCGCCGTTCCTCTACTTCCAGTTTTGATGAAGCGAACGGCGAGCACCTTGGGACTGCTGCTCGTGTGCGCGGTGAGCTTCGAGCTTACCACGCGCGTGCAGGACTGGGTACGCTACCGGATGCCGATTCTCTCGACCGTGACGAGCGAAGAGCAGCTGATGATGCGCGACCGGGATGGCGCACACGGTCGTCCGAACGCGCAGTTCAGAAAGTGGGCGATGGACAGTCTCGGCTTTCGGGGACCCGAAGTGCCGGTGCACCGCGCCCGCGGAACAGTACGCGTCGTCGTCGCCGGCGCGTCCGAGACGTTCGGGCTATACGAGTCGCCGAACAAGGAGTATGCGCGCGAGCTCGAGGACACGCTCAATGAGCGCGTCGCGGCGGGCGCGTGCAAGGGGAGTGCGACCGCCCGCTTCGAGGTGCTGAACGATGCGCTGCCAGGGATGTCGCTGCCCACTGCGCGGCAGGACATTCGAAAGCGGCTCGTGCGCTTTGCGCCGGACATCATCGTATACTACCCGTCGCCTGCGCAGTATCTCGAGGACCGTCTTCCATTCGCAACACCACCCGATTCCGCAGCGCCCGCGCGCGATGTGGCGGCGGCGGCGCTGGGCGCGCTGCACCCCCGTTCAGTCGACGCGCTGCGCGATGAAGTGCGGCAGCTGTCGCCGCAGCTCCTGCTCAAATGGTTTCGCGAACGGGCGGCGGCCGATGAGAGGCACCGCCACCCGCCCGACTGGGTATTCCGTGAGCTGCCGGCCGCGCGAATGGCGGTGTTCGACGCGGATCTGCGTTCGCTCATCAGTGTCGTGCGCGCGGGGGGTGCCGAGCCCGTCCTCGCGACGCACGCCACGGCCTTCGAGCGACATAGAGCGGACAGCGCCGAGATGGCGCAGTCGTGGGAGCGATTCTATCCGCGGGCCAGCGGCAACACGATCATTCGCTTCGATGACAGCGCCCGCGTCACGACTATGAAGGCAGCTTCCGATTCTGGTATCGTCATCGCGGACGTGCACGCAATGTTCGCAGGAGCGGACGGAATCAACTTCGTCGACTTCGTCCACTTTACGGATGCGGGCTCGGCGCG
>JBDTXL010000470.1:0-1991 GCA_040006195.1 Gemmatimonadota bacterium
GCGGGAGCAGGGTTGGACGCGCATCGTGATCGCGCTGTTGGCGTTCCTCCTGCTCGCGCACGCACCGGTCGTGAGGGCGGCCGCACCTGTCGTTGATACACTGTTGCTGTTGGTTCCTGCGCTTGCCGCGTGCTTCATCGCGGGGTGGCGCAGGGGTGGTTCGTCGGCGCTCGCGCTCGCGTGGGCGGCACTCGCGGGATTGCTCATGGCGATCCCCGCGACTCAGGGGAGCGAGGCCTACACGGATCTCGCGCGCTCGTGGGGAGTGCTCGTAGCCGGCTCACTCGGTCTCGTCTGCATTCTGGGATGGCGTCGCCAGTTTCTCGGCCGTGCACTCGCGGCCGTCGGAATCGCGGCGCTCGTCGCCATGATCGGCATGGCCTTCGCGCCGCACGCGGCATCGCGAATCGAGGAAGTGTTTGCGCGAGAGTTCCAGCTGCGCAACTCGGCGGCGCTCGCACACTGGGCGGAATGGTTTCCCGCCGTCAGCTTCGCTCCCGGAGCACGGGACTGGGCTGCGCGCAGGGCGATCGAGCTGCAAAGCGCATCGGGAACGTTCGCGGCGCCGTTGTACCCTGCTCTGCTCGCGCTGGAGTCACTCGCGGCGTGCGCATTGGCATGGGGCCTGTACCACCGCATGAGCCGCGCGCGACTCGGCGCGGCGATGGCGCCCTTGCGCTTCTTTCGCTTCAGCGATGAGCTGATCTGGGCGCTCGTTGCCGGGATGACGATTACGGTTCTCCCCGCCTTCGACGCGTTGCGCGTCATCGGCGCGAACCTCGTGGTGTTTTTCGGCGCGCTATACGCGCTGCGCGGCTTCGGAGTGATCGCCTGGTTTTATCCCCAGCCGACACTCGGTGCGCAGTTGGCGGCGAGCGCCGTTGCAGTGGTATTGTTGCCGGTGTCGCTCCCGCTCGCAGTGGGGTTGGGCGTTACCGATACGTGGATCGATTGGCGGCGACGCGTGCGGACGGCGAATTCGCCCGCAGGCCCTGGCGCCACCAGTTAGCACTTTAAACGATCAACCGTTCCACCGGAGCACTCCGATGATGGAAGTCATTCTCAAGCAGGCGATCGACAACCTGGGCAACCCCGGCGACATCGTCACGGTGTCTCCCGGCTACGGCAGGAATTTTCTGCTCCCCCGCGGCCTCGCGTATGAAGCAACGCCCGGCAACCGCAAGCGCATCGAGCGCGAGAAGGCGCACCTGGAGGCGGCCGAGAACGAGCGCCGCGGACAGGCGCAGCGGCTCGCCAACAAGCTCGAGGCAGTGTCACTGACCTTCTCCGCTCGCGTCGGTGAAGAGGACAAGCTGTTCGGCTCGGTAACCTCCGCGGACATCGCGCAGCAGCTCCATGCGCAGGGCTTTACGGAGATCGAGAAGCGCCAGGTCGACCTTCACGAGCCGATCAAGGCGCTTGGCGTCTACAAAGTACCCATTCGCCTCCACGCCGATGTGAAGCCCGAGGTTCGGGTGTGGGTGATCAAGCAGTAAACGCGCTGGCACCACTGCACGTGCTTTGACGCCCGGCGGAAACCTTCGCCGGGCGTTCGTGTAGTGGTGGTGGTACGCCTCCGGTTTCCCGCTCATATTGCGCGATTGTTGTAGGGTGTTCGTGCGTTCTCACCACATACATCAGGCACCTCACCTCGTGTCTTCAATTCTCGCGCAAGTACAGCGTGCTGCCGCGCTGTGTTTGGACCTCAAGGCGAACCACGTCATCATGCTCGACCTCGACAAGGTCTCCAACGCCACGGACTTCTTCCTCATCGCCAGCGGAAACTCCGACACGCACGTGCGCGCGATCGCCGAGCACGTGATGGAGGAGATGAAGAAGGAAGGCCACCGCGCCCATCACGTCGAAGGACTCGCGCAGGGCCGCTGGGTGCTCATCGACTACGTCGACTTCGTCGTGCACGTTTTCCACCCCACGCTGCGCGACTTCTATCAGCTCGAGCGCTTGTGGGGTGATGCCCGGATCGTCGCCAT
>JBDTXL010000471.1:0-26342 GCA_040006195.1 Gemmatimonadota bacterium
CAGGACCATGGGAGATCCGAAAGGGTTTCTGTCCTTTCCGCGCGCTGATCCGCGGCGGCTTCCGGTACTCGATCGACTCGGCAGCTGGCGCGAGTTCTACACGCCGCCCGGCGAGGACACGACGCGCCAGCAGGCGGCGCGCTGCATGGACTGCGGTGTGCCGTTCTGCCAGGGCGACACGGGGTGTCCGGTGCAGAACATCATCCCCGACTGGAACGACCTCGTGTACCGCGACAAGTGGGAAGGGGCGCTCGCGTCGCTGCACTCGACGAACAACTTTCCGGAATTCACGGGGCGCCTCTGCCCCGCCCCGTGCGAGTCTGCATGCGTGCTCGGCATCATCGATCGCCCTGTCGCGATTCGCAGCGTGGAGCAGGCGATAGCGGATCGCGGCTTCGATGCGGGGTGGATCGTGGCGCGGCCGCCAGCGGAGGAGAGCGGCTACCGCGTTGCCATCGCGGGCTCGGGGCCCGCCGGTCTCGCAGCCGCGCAGGAGCTTCGCCGGCGCGGCCACGCGGTGACGGTATACGAGCGCTCCGATCGCATCGGTGGGCTGCTGCGATACGGAATCCCGGACTTCAAGATGGAGAAAAGCGTGCTCGATCGGCGTCTCGCGCAGCTCATCGGCGAAGGCGTGGTGTTCGAGACGGGGGTCGACGTTGGTCACGACGTGCGCGTGGAGGAGTTGCGCGCCGACTTCGATGCGGTGCTGCTCGCCGGCGGCGCGGCGCGCGCGCGAGATCTCGACGTTCCAGGACGCGACATGCGCGGCGTGCACTTCGCGATGGACTTCCTCGAGCAGCAGAATCGCCGCGGTGCCGGCGAGGTCATCGCTCCCGAAATCAGCATCTCGGCCGCGGGAAAGCGCGTGGTCGTGATCGGCGGCGGCGACACGGGCTCCGATTGCATCGGCACCTGTCATCGACAGGGAGTGCTCGAAGTCGTGCAGCTCGAGGTGATGCCACAGCCGCCCGCCAGTCGCCACGCGTCGACTCCGTGGCCGCTGTGGCCGATGCAGCTTCGCACGTCGCACGCGCACGAAGAGGGCGGCGCGCGCGACTGGAGCGTTTCCACTACGCACCTCTCCGGCGCAAATGGAGGCGTGCGTCGACTGCACGCCGTCCGCGTCGCCGCTCGCCTCGATGAAGCCGGACGCACGCACTTTGATCCGGTAGCCGCGAGCGACTTTACTATCGATGCGGATCTTGTGCTGCTCGCGATGGGGTTCGCCGGCCCATCGCCCGACGACCTCATCGCGCGGCTCGGCGTCGCGACGGACGCGCGCGGATGCGTCGTCACTGATGCCGGTCAGCGCACGAGCGTCGACGGCGTTTTCGCAGCGGGAGACATGCGCCGTGGCGCCTCGCTCATCGTATGGGCGATCCGCGAGGGGCGCGACGCGGCCCACGCGATCGACGCTTATCTGCGCGATGCCGAGCTGCGCGGCCTCGAGCGCGAAATAGCGACGTCGCCGGGTGCTGCAACGGCGTAGCTTACCGCGGCTGGCAGAGGGCAGCTACATTCGCGCATATTCTTCGCTCTCGCGCCCCGGAGCACGCTGATGTCGTTCGACCCGTCCCCGCTCGACTACTTCGTTCGCACGGCGCTCGAGAAGGGTGAGGATCGCTCCGCGATCAGCACCGCGCTCGCCAGCGCAGGCTGGCCGCCAAAGGAGATCGCGAGCGCGCTCAGCGCCTACGCGGATCTCTCGTTCGCGGTTCCCGTGCCGCGTCCTCATGCGTCGCTGTCCGCGCGCGAGACTTTTCTCTACCTTGTCTTGTTCACCGCGCTGTATATCAGCATTTGGAACTTCGGAAATTTGCTCTTCGACTTCATCAACCGAACGTTTCCCGACGTCACGCAGCGCAGCTACCCGTCGTTCGACCTCGATTCCATCCGCTGGGACGTCGCGTCGTTGATCATCGCGTTCCCCGTCTTTCTCTGGACGAGCAACCACATCGGAAAACGGCTCGACGCGAATCCCGCGGAGCGACTCTCGCCCGTGCGGCACTGGCTCACGTATCTCACGCTCTTCATCGCGATCGCAGTTCTCATCGGTGATGGAATCACGGTCGTCTACAACATGCTCGGCGGCGAGCTGACGATACGCTTCGTGCTCAAGGCATTCGTCGTTGGCGGGATCGCGGCATGCGCGCTCTTTTATTATCTCCGCGATCTGCGCCACGGCACGAAAGAGGGCGAATGACGACGAGTCGCATCTCCCCCGCTGGTGCGGCCGCGACGATTGCGGCTGCACTCGTCGTCGTCGCCGGGCTCATGGTCATCGGCGCACCCTCGCAAGCGCGCGACCGCCGCCTGGATCAATTGCGCGTCGACGACCTCAGCTCGCTTTCCGTCGCGGTCGATGATTACTGGTCCAAACACTCGACACTTCCGAACGCCGCGGATTCCCTCGTCTCGACGCATCAGCTCGACAAGGTGCCAACCGACCCCGTGAGCCGAGCGCCCTATACGTATCTGGTGAGCGGGGAGCGATCTTACAGGCTGTGCGCCACCTTCGCGCAGCCCTCGGACACCGCTGCAAGCACAGACGTAAGGGACTGGACGCTCGCCATCGGTGCCCGACATTCACATTCGTGGCGTCACGGCGCCGGAAAAAGCTGCTTCGATCTCACTCCGTCGTCGAAAGACCTCAAGTAGTCACCTCTCTCCCAAGGTCGAATCCAATGGTAAGTCTTTCCGTGTACGTGCACATGAAGGCGAAGCCCGGCAAAGAGAAGGAAGTCGAGGAATTCCTCAAGGGAGGAGCGGCTATCGTGGAGCAGGAGCCCGGCACAATCGCATGGTTCGCCATCAAAGAGGGACCGGGCAACTACGGCATCTTCGATGTGTTCGAGAACGAAGCCGGACGCGAAGCACATCTGACCGGCCAGGTCGCGAAAGCGCTGTTCGCGAAGGCACCCGACTTGTTCAGCGAGCCGCCTGAGATTCGGAAGCCCGACGTGCTCGCGGCAAAGCTGCCGAAGTAGACAAACCAGCCGACCGCTGGATTCGCCCCACCTGATTCATCAGGTGGTGGCGGATTGCCGCTCGAAAGCGATCTTAGCGAAAGAGATCAGTCATTCGCGTCCCTCGTGAGAGACTCGCCGATGTCCCTGCGCCGCACAGCAGTCCCCGCCTTCGCCGTGTTCGCTGTCGTTTCCTCGCTTCTCGCCTCGCACGCTTCAGCTCAGAGTGCGCCCGCCGATGGCGACTGGACGATGCCGTCGAAGGACTTCGCCGCCACGCGCTACAGCGCGCTGGCGCAGATCACTCCCGACAACGCGAAAAAGCTCCACCCCGTGTGGAGCTTCTCCACTGGAACGCTCGGCGGACACGAGGGGCAGCCGCTCGTCGTGCACAACACGTTGTACGTAGTGACGCCGTATCCGAACGTCCTCTACGCTTTCGATCTCACCAAGGAAGGGTACCCGCTCAAGTGGAAGTACCGGCCGAATGTCGATGCGAACGCGATCGGCATCTCGTGCTGCGACGTCGTCAATCGCGGCGCCGTGTACGCGAACGGGAAGATCGTCTATAACCTGCTCGACGGTCACACTGTCGCCGTCGATGCGGTGAGCGGGCAAGAGCTGTGGATGACGAAGATCGCAGATCTCGCCGCTGGTGAGACGACGCCGATGGCCCCGCTCATCGTCAAGGATCGCGTGCTCGTCGGCGCATCGGGTGGCGAGTTCGGCATCCTCGGCTGGCTCAAAGGGCTCGATCTCGCGACGGGGAAAATCGTGTGGACGGCCACCAACATTGGTCCCGACTCGCTCGTGCTCGCGAAGGCCGGCACCTTCAAGGCGTTCTACGACAAGGGCGCGCAACTTGGTCAAACCACCTGGCCAGCCGATGCATGGAAGCACGGCGGTGCCCCTGTGTGGGGCTGGATGTCATATGACCCCGAGCTCGATCTCGTCTACTATGGTGTGGGCAATCCGGGGCCGTACAACGCCGATCAGCGACTGGGCGACAACAAGTGGACGGCGAGTGTGCTCGCGCGTCATCCCGGAGATGGCTCGCTCGTGTGGGCGTATCAGTTCACGCCGCACGACATGTGGGACTTCGACGCGGCAGCCGAGATGATTCTCGTCGACCTCAAGATCGGCGGGAAGCTTCGGAAGGTCCTCGTGCACTTCGACAAGAACGGCTTCGAGTACACGATGGATCGAGCGACCGGTGAGGTGCTGCTGGCCGAGCCGTACGTGAAGGTCAACTGGGCGTCGAAGATCGATCTTGCAACGGGGCGGCCGGTGCTCAACGAGACGAAACAGACCGGCGCATCGAAGGGGAATGTGAAGGACATCTGCCCGACGCTGGAAGGTGGCAAGAGCCCGGCATCGCCAGTAGCCTATTCGCCTCGCACGGGATTGTTCTACGCGTCGACGAACAGCATGTGCATGGACTACGCGGCCGTGCAGACAGCGCATCTGAAGGGCACGCCATTCATGGGGATCAACAGCCCGTATCACGCGGGGAGCGATCCCAACATGGGCGCGTTCATCGCGTGGGATGCGACCACGGGCAAGCGCGCGTGGTCGATCGCCGAGCCGTTTCCGGTATGGAGCGGATCGCTCGCAACGCGCGGCGACGTCGTGTTCTACGGCACGCTGGACGGATGGTTCAAGGCGGCGAACGCGAAAAGCGGTGCGGTGCTCTGGAAGTTCAAGGTAGGCTCGGGAGTGGTCGGCGATCCGATCACATTCACCGGCGCCGATGGAAAGCAGTACGTCGCCATCTACGCGGGGATCGGCGGCGACTGGCTGCTCCTCGCCGGCGACTACATCTCGAACGATCCCGCGGACGTGCGCGATCCAGCGGATTTCGCCCGCAATCTGGCTCGGCATACCAGCCAGGGCGGGATCGTCTGGATCTTTGCGCTGTAGCGGAGGAATACCCATGAGAAGATCTTCTTCGCTGTCGCGCACGATGATCGTGATCACGCTGCTTTCGAGCGGCGCGTGTAGCGACCAGCGTGCGACGTCGCGCGCTACGACAGCTGATTCGTCGGCGACTTCCATCACCTCGACGACTGCAGCCACGGCGACGAACGCGCTCGTCATCTCCCGTCATGATGATCGTGTCTTCGCCGGCGGAATCGCGCCGCCGGCGGAGAAGTTCACGAACGAGGCCGCATCGGATGCGAAGGCGGCGGATGCGGGAGCGACGCTCTTCACCGGAATGAACTGTGATGGATGCCACGGCGGCGGAGCGGTGGGCGCGGTGGGCCCGAGTCTCACGGACGGACGCTGGAGATACGGAGGTGCCGACGTGGACATCTATCGGTCGATCGCGGAGGGACGACCGAAGGGGATGCCCGCCTTTGGTGGAGTGCTGCAACCGGCGATGATCTGGCGGCTCGTGGTGTACATCAAGTCGCTCCCACTGCCGAAAGACGTGTCGACGGAGTCGTGGCAGTAGTTCGAGCGCGAGGGATCGCGCTCGCGCTGACGCTCGCGATCTGCGGCGGCCGCGGCGCTCTCGCTCAGGGGGGCGCCGCAACGACGATCTACACCGGCTCCTTCATCACTCTCGACTCGCTCGGCTCACGCGCGCACGCGATCGGCGTGCGCCGCGGCACGATCGTCGCCGTCGGCAGCATCGCGCACGTCGATTCCGCCGTCGGCTCGAACGCGAAGCACGTCGCCATCCCCGGCTTCGTGCTCCCCGGCTTCGTCGACGCGCACGCGCACCCGCTCTTCCTCGGCCAGCAGCTCGAGACTACGGACCTGCACGCGCTTTCGAAGGCCGAGGTGATGCGAAGGGTCAGCGTGGCGGCGAGCAAGGCGCCCGCGGGCGCCTGGATTCGCGGATCGGGATGGGACCAGGCGTTCTGGACGCCGCCAGACTTCCCGACAGCGACCGAGCTCGATCGCGTGAGCGCCGGGCATCCCGTGATCCTCGATCGGGTGGACGGCCACGCGGTGTGGGTGAACGGCCGCGCACTCGAGCTCGCGCATATCGAGGCGCATCGCGCGGATCCATCCGGCGGGCGCATCATGCGCGATGCGGCCGGTGCGCCTACCGGGATCTTTCTCGACTCCGCGATGTCGCTCGTCACGCGCGCGATGCCCGTGCAGTCCGCGGCGACGATCGAGCGCCAGCTGCGAGCGGCGCTCGCGCAGTACTCGGCGTGGGGGCTCACCGGCGTTCACGATGCGCAAGCCGATCTTCCCGTGCTTCGCGTCTGGAAGTCGCTGGCGGCGCGAGGGCTGCTCTCGGCGCGCATGTACGTGATGTCCGCGTCGCAGAGTCCAACGCTCAGCAGGACGCTCGCCGAGGGGATGCGCGTTGGCACCGTGAGCGACCTGCTCACGATTCGAAGCGTAAAGGTCGTGCTCGACGGCGCGCTCGGCTCGCGCGGCGCGGAGCTTCGCGATCCGTACGCCGACGAGCCGGGAAAGCGCGGCCTCGTGCTCGTGAGCGACGCCGAGCTCGACTCGATCATCAAGCTGTGCATCGGGCGCGGCTTTCAGGTGAATGTGCACGCGATCGGCGACGCGGCGAACCGTCGGCTGCTCGATGCGTTCGCGCGCGCGGAGCCGGCCACGCGCACGCTCCGCTTCCGCGATGAGCATGCGTCGCTCGTCTCCGACGATCAGCTTCCACGTTTCAAGGAGCTCGGCGTCATCGCGTCGATCCAGCCGGTGTTCGTCGGCGAGTATAGCAGATTCGCCGAAGCGAGGGTCGGTGCGCAGCGCGTCCATTGGGTGGAGCGCACGCGCGATTTCGTGTCGAGCGGCGTGCGCATCGCAAGTGGAACGGATTATCCCGCGAGCGACACTGGCGATCCGATCGTGACACTTTTCTCGATGGTGACGCGGCGCGGTGCGGACGGGACGCCGAAGGGAGGATGGCTCCCCGATCAGCGCGTGAGCATAGACGTCGCGTTGCGGAGCATGACCGCCGGGCCAGCGTACGCCGCCTTCGAGGAGAACGAGCTTGGCGCGATCACTGTGGGCCGCATCGGGGACTTCACCGTGCTCTCCGGCGATCCCTACGCGACGGCGCCAGACTCGCTAATCAACCTGCGTGTGATTCGCACGATCGTCGCCGGCAAAACCGTGTGGAAGCGAAAGCCATCCGCGTCACGGTGAGATCGCGACGTGCGGCCGCGCGAAAACGGAATCCCAGCTCGCCAGCGACGGCTTCGGCGTAAGCACCGTGTCGACGAGACCGATAGACACGAAGGGCGCGACCTGCGGGTCGTCTGCAGGAAGGCCGAAGGCGACGAGATTGATGTCGGTGAAGTCGAGCTGGAACCACGCCAGCGCATGTGCATTGTCGAGAAGAGTGGCGGCGCGATCGATCCACGCGGCCTGGAGCGCAGGCGATGAGTGCACCGCTCCGATATTCGCCGACGACCACCCGCCCTCGGTGACGAGCACCCGCAGCGCAGGCGAGCCAGCGAGTCGAGAGAAGTAATCCGCCGGCACCTGACTCGGATCGGTGTATCCGGCGAGATAGGGATAGGCCGAGAGCCCGAGAACATCGATGAAGGGAAAGTCGGCGCGATCCCGGTCGATGCCGACGAATGTCATCGGGCCGCCGAGGCCGAGCCTCCCCCACGCCACATCCACCTGCGCGCTGATATAAAGTGGCGTGTCGTATCCCGCCGTCCGAATATCGGCCGCTGCATCATTGCTCATGCGCACGACGGCTGCGTACACCGCCGGGCTCGATGCGAGCCGAATCAGATTCGTCTCGGAGGCGAGGCCGAGATACGCCGGCGCGGCGAGTTTGGCGATCGACACCGCGTACTTGCGATAAACCCTCTGAACCGTGTCTTCCGTGATGCTATGGCCCAGCGCGAGCAGCGAGGGCGCCTCAGCCGAGCGGTCGATGCCATTGGTGAGATCCGTCTCGATGACGACCTGCTTGCCGAGCGACTTGTAGACGTTTGTGAGCGGAAGGATCGTCACGCTCACGATGAAGTCGGGATCGATGCCATGGAGCATCGCCCCCCATGGTGGATCGAGATGCAGGATCGCGGCGTCGGAGCGCGAATTCCACAGCTGGACGCTGCGCCGCTGCAGCGCGGTGTCGGGCGCGGGGGGAAAGTTGGAGAAGCCCATGAGGTAGCTGCGGCTACGCGTGCCGGGGCCGCTCGAGTCGGAGCCGCAGGCGAGCGTCACGAGGAGGGCGGCCAACACGGCAAAGGTGAGCGCAAGTCGGACCCGGCGTGCGATCATCATCGTATACCACTCCTGATTCGAGCTCGTGACGCGCACGACCTTGCCGAAAATGTGCGACTGTCGGACCCGTCTTTATCTTGCTGAGCAGGAGACGATCCAGCAATCTGTCACGTCCCGATCCGGATACCCAGTCATGAATCTCCTGTTCGCATTCGTCGGCGGTCTCGTGATCGGCATCCTCACCTTCTGGCTCGTGGCGCGCCTCAGGGAGCGCGACACCGCGACGCTCGCGCGGGAGCTCGTGCGCCAGGCCGAATCGGCGAAGACGCAGGAAGTGGCGCTGCTCACGAGCAACATGCGCGACTCGGTGAAGGCGATGACGTCGGACATCATCACCGGAGGAGTGAAGCAGCTCAACGACGCAGCGCGCGATTCACTCTCGAGGCACACGGCCGAAAGTCAGGCTGGGCTGGAATCGAAGAAGGCGCTCATCGACAAGTCGCTCGAGACGATGAACACGAGGCTCGAGCAAGTGAGCCTGCTCGTGAACGAGCTCGAAAAGACGCGCGCAGAAAAGTATGGTGCGCTCTCGAAGCAACTCGTCGACGCGTCGGCCGCCACCACGAAGCTCAGCGATTCCGCCGACGCGCTGCGTGGCATACTCTCCAATCCGACCGCCCGCGGGCAGTGGGGCGAGCGGCTGGCGGAGGATGTGCTGCGCGCAGCGGGGCTGGTGGAAGGGGTGAACTACCGCAAGCAGTTCACGATGAAGTCCGGATGCCGTCCGGACTTCACCTTCGACCTCCCGAATGGGCTGATCCTGAACATGGACGTGAAGTTCCCGCTCACCAGCTACCTCGCCTGGTTCGAACACACCAGCGAAAGCGACAAGAAGGCGAGCGCCGAGCAGTTCAGGCGAGACGTGCAGAAGACGATCCGGCAGGTGTACGAGCGCGGATACATCGACGCGACCGAGAACACCGTCGACTACGCCATCCTCTTCGTTCCGAACGAACGTGTGCTCGGCTTCCTCAATGAGTACGATCCAACGGCGATCGACGGGGCGCTGAGCAACAAGGTCGTCATCTGCTCACCCTTTACGCTCTACGCGGTGCTCGTGGTGGTTCGCCAGGCGATGGACAACTTCAAATTCGCGCAGACCACGTCGGAGATACTCAAGCTGCACGCCGACTTCCACAAGGAGTGGTCGACGTTCAAGGAGTCGTTCGATAGAATCAAGAAGCACATCGATGGGCTCCAGGAGTCATTCGAGTCGCTCGCAACGACGCGGAGAAGGAAGCTCGACAGCGTGCTCGAGAAGATCGACGCGCTGCGCGGCCCCGAGCAGAAGATCGGCGCGCCGCCCCCCGCTATAAGTGAGGAGGCGCGAATACAGTAGTGGCGCCCTGGATGTACGCTTCTTGCACGCACTCGACTCACCCATTTCCCGGATCACCCATGAGCAACAGCAAGAACAGCCATTCCTCCACGCCAAACTCGACACACGGCCCAAAGACACAGGCAGCTATCGCGAAGCAGGCGCATACTCACACGAAGGAAGAGCACGACGCCGCGGGTCCACGCGAAGTGCCGGATGGCGAGGTAAAGGACATCCACGATAAGGAGCTCGAGGGCGAGCTGCACACGGGGAAGCATCGCCTCGTCGAGAACCGCGTCCAGCACGATGATGCCGACAAGGCGAGCGACAAGAATCGCCTGGCGGACGATGCGAAGAAGCACAAGCACGGGAATCCGGGCGGAAAGTTGAACGGCGGCCCGAGCCACCAATAGCGGAGCTGCGAATCCGCGCGCGGCGTTCGCCAGCGGGCGAGGCGCGCGGCCACGATTTATCCTTCGGAAGCGCTTCGGGAGGGCTAGCACCCCTCGCCGCTTCCCCGCTTCCGCTCCACGCCGGGTTCGCGTTATGCTTTGAAGGTAACCGATCGCATTCCCGCTGGGCGTGGAGGAAGTCGACGATGAAGAGTGCACACCCTCAGCTCATCACTGTCTCGCGTGAGTTCGGCGCGGGCGGGAGCGATCTCGCCCGCCTCCTCGGCGAGCGCCTCAACTGGCCCGTCCTCGACGACGAAGTCGTCTGCCGCTGCGCCAAGCGCCTCAACATGGAGCAGTCGACGGTCGAGCGACTCCGCGAGCACTCGCCCACCCTGCTCGCACGCATCTCGGCCGCCTTTCTCGTCGCTCCGCCAGAGGCTCCGTGGTTCGATACGTCGAATCTGATGCGCATCGATGCGATCGCCGAGGCGGCACTCGAGTCGATCACTGAGGCAGTGCAGTCGCTGCCGCTGATCGTCGTCGGCTTCGGAACGCAGTGCATGTTCGCGACGCACCCGGCGGCGCTGCACCTGAGACTCGTCGCCCCACTCGATACACGTGTCGCGAGGCTCCGGCCGCGCTTCGGCTGGGATGCTGCCACGGCGGCGACGAGGGCCCGCGAGATGGATGACGTTCGCCGTCGGTACGTACAGCGCTACTTCCATCGCGACGTCAACGATCCGCTCCTCTACGACCTCCAGATCAACACGGGCAAGACGACCATCGAAGAGGCCGCGGGAATGATCGAACAGCTCGTGCGCGGTGAGCATACCTTGTCCTTCGCGAGCGACGGAAGCCACGACGTCGGAACGCGATGACATCTCCCATTTCGCACGGCTTCCATGGGCGGCGCCCCGACGCCGGCGCGGCCGTCAAGCTTCCGCCGGGACAGTACGAGACGCACGACTTCCCGGTGCTCTCTGCCGGACCGACCCCGCATACGCCGCTGGCCAATTGGGACTTCACTCTCGGAGGCGTCGACGGAGCGTCGGCGCGATGGAGCTGGGCCGAGCTCGAGGCGCTGCCGCACGAGACGATCACGCGCGACATCCACTGCGTGACGAAGTGGTCGAAGTTCGACACCGTGTGGAACGGCATCTCGATCGACACGATCATCGAGGCCGGCAAGGTGAAGGGAATCACCTCCGCGCCCTTCATCGTCGCCAGTTGCGACGGTGGCTACACGACCAATCTTCCGCTCGCCGATGTCACCGGCGGCAAGGCTTGGCTCGCGGTTGGCTACGATGGGAAGCCGCTTCCGGCGGAGCACGGCGGCCCGGTACGGCTGCTGGTGCCGCACCTGTATTTCTGGAAGAGCGCCAAGTGGATTCGCGGCATTCGCTTTCACGATCGCGACGAGCCCGGGTTCTGGGAGGAGCTTGGCTACCACATGCGCGGCGATCCCTGGAAGGAGCAGCGCTACACCGGCGACGCGTGACACGCGCTCGCCTGCCGCGCACGTAATGGCGGAGTCGACCTCCGCGTCGACATCGAGCGCGCGGCCAATCGAATGGCGGGTTGCGACGGTTGCCGAAATCATCACGGAGACGCCGCGCGTCAGAACCCTCGTGCTCGACCTTCTCCACTGGCCGGGACATCGCGCCGGACAGCATGTCGACGTCAGGCTCACGGCCGAGGACGGATATCAGACGGAGCGCAGCTACTCGATCGCGTCGCCGCCGGAGGCCGCGCGGATCTCGCTTACCATCGAGCGGCTGGAGGACGGCGAGGTGTCATCGTATCTCGTTGGCGAGCTGCGGGTGGGAGACCCACTCGAGCTTCGCGGTCCGATCGGAGGACACTTCGCGTGGAGCGTGAAGGACGGGGGACCACTGCTGTGCATCGGCGGTGGATCCGGCATCGTCCCGCTCATGGCGATGCTCCGACATCGAGCCGCAGCGACCGACGAGCTTCGGCGCACAATCCCCGCTCGGCTGCTCTACTCCTCGCGCAACTGGAGCGAGCTGATATATCGCGATGAGCTGGAGCACCTCGCTGCGGCGGATCCGACGCTCGCCGTCACCTACACGATCACGCGCGAGCCCCCGCCATCATGGGCCGGCTTCCGGCGGCGCATCGACCTGCCAATGCTCGAGGAGGTCGCGTGGCCCGCGTCGTCGCGCCCGCACGTTTTCGTGTGCGGGCCAACGCCGCTCGTGGAGGCTGTCGCCGAGGGTCTCGTCGCCCTCGGCTTCGAGCCGCAGTCGGTGCGAACGGAGCGCTTCGGACCTACGGGAGCGTAGCCTCCGAATCAAGCGCACCGCACACTGCAGGGCTGACTGCTAATGCCTGTGCGCCACCGAGAGCGCGTACACTCCCGAGCGGAGGCTCGGGAGGGGATCGTCGGAAAGCGTGATTCCGTTCGTGAGAATGATCGGATTGAAGGCGAGTGTCTTCTGCGCCGAATCGCTGTTCGCCACGACCTTGGTCAAGCTCAACGTTCCGAGCTCGACGCGCTTGCGGTCGGCGGGCCACACGATCGATCCGTCATTCGTCGGATCGCCGGGGTTCGCGAGTTGCGCGTAGATCGTGTACTTCACCGGCCCCTTTGCGAGCCCCGCCTTGAGAGCATTGAACATGTAGTCGGGCTTCTTCTTCGCCGCGGTCGCGGAGTCGAGCTTCACGACGCCGGCGACCGGAATGATCTGATAGCGGCCCGGATGCTTGCCGCCCGCTGAATCGACGAAGATGAACGCGTTGTTTCCGAAGAAGGCGAGATTTTGAAAGCTCTTCGCCGCCGCCTTCGAGTCGATGATCACCTTGAGCGCCGCCGGGTGTGTTCCGAGGAACTGCTCGATCGGGCTCGGATGCGCGCTCTTCTCGTTCGTGCCGGCGATCGCCGTGAGCAGCGCGAGAAAGTCGGTGCCGTTGCCGACGAAAAATCCGTTGTGTGAGTTGGCGACGATATCGGTGAACGCTCCGCCTGGAAGCGCAAAGCGAATCGCCATGCCGTGCGGTGACGCGTTCTCGTTGTTGTCGGGGATGTCCGGAACTCCCGTTCCATCCGAGAAGCGAACGATCACCGGAACCGCGGTGCCCTGCAGATGTGCGGCTCGGCTGATCGTCTTCGCCGATGCAGCCGGAGTAAATGTGCCGGTCGTGACGAGCCCCTTCGTGTGTGTGAAGCGAAGTCCGGGATGAATGCCACCGGCGAGCTTGATCATGACGTCGGCAATCTGCTGTGCCTGCGTCACGGCCTGCGCCGGCAACGCGAATGGCACGGAGGCAAGAATCGCGAGAGCAGCGAGTCGAACACTTCTTCGAGCTGACATGTGCTGGTGCTCCGGAGAAACGGGTGGGGGCGCATCCCTATTGTGGGTCTATATTCGGCATCCACAAGGCAGCCTGCCATACCCCATTTGGACAGTTTTTTGATCCGCGACTCCCCGATGCGTCCGCCGCCCTTCTTAGACCAGCCTTTGAACGGCTTCCCCCCTCGCGCATCTCGGATCGAGCGACAGCTGCGTTGTCAGGCGCTCGTTTTATCTCCGTATCGGCAGCGACGGGTATCGCTTTTGCCCTTGTTCGGGAACATGCGCCGCGACGGTACGACCGTTAATGACACGGAGCAGGACCATCGTTTTTCGATTTTGGCGGACGCAAGCCGGCGACTCGGCGCGTCGCTCGACTACGAGACCACGCTCGACACCGTGGCCTCCATGCGTGTACCATATCGTGATGCATGGTCGATCGTCGACGTGCTGACGGATGACGGGACCATGCGTCGACTCCCGGTCCACCACGCAGATGCGGCGATGCAGGCGGCTCTACGCGAGCTGCACGAGCTGTACCCGCCGGACAGTGCGGCCACCGTCGGCGCAGCGAGCGCGATCCGCAGCGGCCGGACCCAGGTCATCAGCGAGGTGTCCGAACAAATGCTCACGGGCCTTGCACGCGACGCCGAGCACTTGCGGCGCTTGCGCGCTCTCGGCACGCGCTCATACCTGAGTGTCCCAATGATCGCGCGCGGCGCGGTGATCGGATCGATCACCATCGTCACGACGAACGACGAGCGTCGCTTCGGCGATGCCGATGTCGCGCTCGCCGAGGATTTTGCGGGGCGCGCAGCGATGGCGATCGACAACTCGAAGCTGCTTCGCGAAGCGAGAACCGCTCGGGTCGTGAGTGAGACGGCGGTGGGAGCGGCCGAGGAAGCAGGTCGTCGGAAATCCGAATTTCTGGCGACGATGAGCCACGAATTTCGAACGCCGCTCAACGCGATCATGGGCTACTCGCAGATTCTCGACATGGGAGTGCTCGGCCCGACGACGCCGGCGCAGCACCAGCATCTCGAGCGACTGCAGGCCAGTGCGCGACACCTGCTCTCGCTGGTGGATGACGTGCTCGACGTCGCGAAGGTAGACGCCGAGCGATTGGAGGTGCGGCAGGATTCGCTCGTCACGGGCGCAAGCGTAGTGTCCGCGGTGGCACTCGTACATCCGCAGGCCACGGCGAAAGGGATTCGACTGCTCGACCTCGGAGCAGCAGCGCCAGGTGCACCGTACGTCGGTGACGAGCGCCGCGTTCGGCAGATTCTCGTGAACCTTCTCTCGAACGCGGTGAAGTTCACCCCCTCGGGGGGAGAGGTCACGGTGAATTGCGGCGCGACCTCGGATCCCGATCCCGGAACGCGACTCACCGATCCTTCAATGGAGCCGGGCCCGGGCGAAGCTCCGGCCTCGCGAAAGAGCTGGGCGTTCATCCGCGTCGCCGATACCGGCCCGGGTATTCCGACGGGCTTCATGCATCGGCTCTTCGAGCCATTCGTGCAAGCCGATGGCGCGCTCACTCGCGAAAAGGGTGGCACCGGGCTCGGCCTTGCGATCAGTCGCCGACTCGCGCGGAGAATGGGCGGGGATCTCACCGCGCGCTCGCTGCCGGGCGCGGGCGCGACCTTCACTCTCTGGCTCCCAACTCGTGAGCGAGAGGCGTTGGCGACTGTCGCGTCGACCGCTGCGCAACCAGCCACTGCCTCCGCCAACGCGCGCCGCACTCCTTCGGGAACGCTCTGGACTTTTCCGTCCGAGAGTGTGCGACTCGAAGACGCAGCGTATGCCGTACTGTACGCGATCGGGTCCAAGCTTTCCAGCGATGCCGAAACGCTGGCCGAGCGATATGTCGCCGCGATTCGCGCTGATGGACGCTTCCCCGGCGCACACGAGCTTCGCGGCGCGCAGCTCCGCGATCACGCCACTCCGTTCGTGGGGCTGCTTGCGTCGCAGCTCACGATAATCGGCGAGACATTGGGCCGTGATCCGGAGCTCCTCGCCGACGGCGGACATCTGCAGCGACTCACCGCCGAGCTGCACGGTGCGCAGCGACATCGCCTCGGATGGAGCGAAGCGGACATCGAGCGCGAGACGACGCTGTTGATAGCCGAGGTGGAGCGCGCGATCAACGCGTCGGTCGATACCGTGGCTACGGAGCACGCGACGAGCGATGGTCCGAGCGACGCGATTCGCGCCTCGGTGTCGGAGCCGTCGCTTCGCGCGGCGACACAGTATGCCCTCGACGTCGCCTTCCGTGTTATCGACCAGGCGTCGCGCACTGCGATCCGAACTTATCGATTTTCCAGAAACGCGGACGCGCCGTAGCTCTTCGCTACTTCAGATACTTTCTGAACCACGCAATGGTCGCCGGCCACGCCGCCTTCGTCGCCTCGAGATTCGCTTGCATGATGCTCCCGTCGTCCTGGGTCTGCGCACGGAGAAAGCCGTGGGCGGCGCCCGGAAAGATCGTGTGCTCGTATGTGCGGCCGAGCGCCTTCATGGCCGAGTCGGTGGGGGGAACGGTGAGCGCGATGCGCGCGTCCGTGCCGCCGTACAGCCCGAGCACTGGAACGTGCACGTTCGGCAGCTGATCGGCCGAAGGCGGAGTTCCATAATAGACCACCGACGCGCCGAGCTGCTTGGATGCGCCCGCGTGTGCAGCATGGGCGAACGAGACCCCGCCGCCCCAGCAGTAACCGACGATGCCGTACTTCTTTTCGGCCGCTGGCTGCGCCATCGCGTACTGCGCGACGGCGTCGAGCTTCCGCTGCACATCCGCGGGATCGAGCGTGCGAATGAGCGCGGGGCCCTGCGCCTTGAGAGTGCTGTCGTCGAGATTCGGAGCGATCTTGCCGGTGAGTAGGTCGGGTGCGATCGCGATGAAGCCATCGGCCGCAAGCTGATCGGCGACTCCGCGCACCCACGTCGACAGACCAAAGATCTCGTGCACGACCACGACGACGGGAGCCTTGGTGCTCACTTGCGGGTACACGATCCACGCGCGCACGCTGTCGCTGCCGACCTTCACCAGCACCCACTCGCCGTGTCGCGGTGAATTCGCGATGCGCGACGCGGCATCGGCGGCGCCGGGTGGGAGTGCCGCCGCCTGCTGCGCTGCCCCGTGATGCGCGCACGCACCGAGCGCGATCGTGAACGCCAGGGATGTAACTCCGACACGGAATCGATGCACGATAGCTCCGTTCACTTTGGAATGAAGTAGTCCTGGGCGCCGATGATCTGCCATTCACCATCGCGGCGCTGCCAGCTGTCGGTGAACGAATACCGGCGATCGAAGGGACCGCTCTTGGTCCGTCCCTTCAGATGAAGAACGCCGGTGATGATTTGTGTCTCGCCGAAGTCGTGCACTTTCATCCCCTCGTTCGCCGCCCACGTCGTCGTGTCCTCGCCTGTCAAGCTCGCGATGACGTCGGCGCGACTGATCACGGCCGAGTCCTCTGTGTAAATGAAACCGGGCGCGAGCATCCGCTCGAACATCTTCGTGTCGCGCGCAACGAGCCCGCGCGTCCACTCCTCCTCGCGCTGAAGCGGCATCATCACCGGCGCGGCACTCGCTGGAGCGGTGCCATCGCGAGCGTCCGATGTGAGCACCGCCATCTTCGCGTGATACACCGCCGTTCCGCCAACGTACGTCGACACCACGTGCGCGCCGAGAATCCGCTCGGGAGCGACGGTCATGATGTCGCGATCCAACACGGTGAAGTCGGCGTACTTTCCGACAGTGATCGATCCCAGCTCATTCTCCTGAAATGCCGCGTACGCCGGCCACAGCGTCATCGAGCGGAGCGCCTCCTCGCGCGTCATTCGCTGATCAGGGTACCAGCCGCCGGCTGGCATGTTGTCCGCGTCCTGTCGCGTGACAGAGGAATGAAAAGTGATGATGGGGTTTACGTGCTCGACAGGAAAGTCGGTGCCGTTGGGGATCACGACTCCGGTGTTGAGCAGCGAGCGCCACGCATACGCACCGCGAATGCGCTCGGAGCCAAGGCGACGCTCGGCCCACGGCATGTCGCTCGTTTGGTGACTCGCCTGCATGCTCGGGATGACGCCGAGCTGCGCGAAGCGCGGAATGTCCTGTGGCGAGATGATCTGCGCGTGCTCGATACGGAGCCGCGCGTCTGCGGTGGGGACGGCATCGAGCGCCGCCTGATACGCATCGAGCGCATTGCGGTTGCCACGATCGCCAATTGCGTGCGTGCTCACCTGAAAGCCGTGCTTCAGGGCGAGCGTCGACATCGCCGTGAGATGCTCGAGCGTAGAGACCAGCAGCCCCGTGTTCGCGCCATCATCGCTGTAGGGAGCGAGTAGCGCGGCGCCGCGCGAGCCCAGCGCGCCGTCGGCGAACAGCTTGATGCCGCGCACCCAAACGTGACCGTCGTATTCCGCCGACTTGGGGCCGCGAGAGAAATAGTATGTGAGCGCCGCCGAATCGTCGGCGACCATCTCGTACGTGCGGAGTGGAAGCTTCTTCGCGCTCGCCAGCGACTCGAGCGCCTCGATCGTCGCACGCTCGGCGCCCATGTCCTGCACCTCGGTGAGCCCCCACTTGTTGCTCTCCGCTGCCGCAGCGCGAAGAAGCTCGGAGCGCCGCGCGGCCGTAAGCTGCGGCACCGCACGACCGACCAGCCCCATCGCGTTGTCGACGAACACGCCGGTCGGATTTCCCTTCGCGTCGCGCACCACGCGGCCGCCCGTCGGATCGGGTGTCTTTGACGTGATCCCGGCAGCGCGCATCGCGGCGGCATTGACGAGCACCGCGTGTCCGTCGACGCGGTCGAGGAGCACCGGATGATCGGGCACCGCGCGCGACAGCGCATCGTTCGACGGGAATTCCTTCACCGGCCACCGATTCTGATCCCATCCATTACCGCGGATCCACTCGCCTGCCTTCGCGCTCTTCGCGCGCGCAGCGACGCGCGAGATGACCTCCTCGTACGATGACACGCCGTCGAGGTCGACGCTCTCGAGTGCCTGGCCGAGCCCCAGCAGATGCGCGTGCGCATCGATGAAGCCTGGGTACACGGTGGTGCCGCGGAGGTCAAGCAGCTGCGTGCGCGGCCCCTTGAGCGTCATCGCGCCACGCGTAGAGCCGACGAAGACGAACTTCCCCTCGCGCACCGCGAGCGCCTCGACGATGGGTCGCGTCGGGTCGACGGTGTAGATCCTGGCCCCCGTCACTATGAGATCGGCAGGCGCGGAAGCCTGCGCGAGCGAGTGCACGGGCGCGAGGAGTATCAGGGCAGCGACGGTCGCACGAAGTCTCGTCATGGTCACGCGGGGCGATTGATGTAGACGTGCACGAAGCTGACCGACGTCGACTCCTCACCAACGGCCGACGCGCAGCGCTTCACCGAACAGCTACGAAACTCGCCTGCCGCGAACCCTGCGGGAAGGCTCGTCTCGAGAAGAGGCGGCCGACGGCCGGCGATCCGATCGCTATTGCCGAGTCCGTTCCCCGTCCCCTATTCTGTGCGCTGGCATCGTTCCTTCTCGGTGACCGAATCGAATTCAGCCGCTGCAGAAGCCTTGCAGCTGCAATCATTGGAGAGCCTGTAATGAGCCGTCGCTCAGTACTTCTCGCTTTCTTTCTGACATTGCCACAGGCGCTACTGGCGCAGCGCGGCGGCCCCGCACTATCCGCCGAAACGGAGATCGACTCGCTCCCGGATATAGCCATTCACGGATGGCGCCCTACGGGCTGTCTCGCGACGCTGGCGCCGCAGAGCATGCATCGCGAGCCCGTGTTCCTGGCCGCCACCATGCCGCCCCACACCGTCAACGTATTTACTCTGCAGGCCGACCTCATCGCGCAGGATGTCGCAGCCGAGATGCGGAGAGCGCTTGGAGCACGAGGCGAGGATGCGCCGATCGCGGACGGAAAGCTATCATGGTATTCGGTGCCGGCGCAGATCGTCGTCACGGCCATGAGAACGGGAGAGATGCGATGGCGAGCGCGCGGCATCATCGATGACTCGAGCGCGACGTCGCTGCTCGCACATGCATTCGATTCGGTTCGCGCGCGAGGGACGATGCTGATGGTCTGGCCAGACGACAACACGGCCGACTCCGTGCTTTTTCGATTGACGCTCGTCGCTCAGCCCGCCGACTCGAAGAACGTGATCTACCCGCATTCGCTTGCCCGCGTGAAATTCACCGCCTTCTTTCTCTCCGTACCCGAGGAGAAGCCTCCCCGACCCGCGGATGGGCAGTCTCCGCCGAAGTATCCCGAGTACAATGAGCGCGAGCGCGTCGCGGGCGATCTCCTGATGCGCTTTGTGATCGATAGTACTGGACGCGTGGAGCCCGCGAGCATTCACGACGTTTGGCCGAGCGACCAGCCGAGACTCGCGGGAGATTTGGACCGCTACTACGACGCCTTCGTGGCCTCCGTGACGGCGTGGGACAAAAATGTGAAGTTCGCTCCAGCGCGAGTTGGAGTATGCCCGGTGCGCGCGGCGGCACTACAGCCGATGCACTTCGTGGCGCCTTAATACAGTGGCACTCGCTAGAGGATATCGGAGCGCGCTGCGGGGCAGCCGGTGTTGTCCACCTTTCACGATCTGTGGCCTGCCGACAAACCGAGACTCACGGGAATCAACTCGGCTTACTACAATCAATTTCTATCGATGATCAAATCGTGGACGAGCAAATCCAGCTTTGCCCCCGCGCACGCTGGATCGTGCAAGACCGCTTCGGTCGTGCGTTCCGCGTTCGACTTCGACGGAACGCGAGGGGCCGACCGCTACACCGCCTGGGAGTGAGCGGGAGCTAGCCCTGCACCATCGTCCCCGACGCCACCGGCGTTCCCGCGTCACTCTCGAGCACGGTGAAACGGAGCTCGCGCGCTGAGTCGGCGCTCTCGTCGGCATGTGTGAGAATCACGCACGAGCTCGGGACTATTTTGCCATCGAGCATCGGTCGCTGTGCGTTGTCGACCGTATATGTGCCGGAGTGGGTGAACGGAATCGCGTGCGCACCAGCGCGCTGTGTCGTGCCTCCGCCGCTCAGATGCCCGTCGCCGTCGAAGTCCACCCAGCCGATGTAGTCGACGAGCTCATAACCATCGATCTCGTCGTTGAGCTCCCATCCCCTCTCACCGGCGAGCGGACACACGTCTCCAAATGGCGCAGGGTATCGCGCGCACTCGCAAGCGACTATCGTGACTTGGAGCGTATTTAACGCGTTTCCGATCGCTGCGGAGCCGCATGCATTTCTCCCGAGTCCCAGGCGCGCGTGCGACGCTGGCGTTGAGCGCGTCGCTGGCGTTCGCCCTGCCTAACGAGGGACGCGCGCAGAGCCCCATATCCGTGCTGTCGGATAGCATGTCGAGGCTCTATGGAGGAAGGAATCTCCCATTCACGTGGCGGCCGTCGTGGCCCTGCCTGGCCTCCATTCCACAGTCCGAATTGCGGCGCGCCACCGTGTTCCTCACGGCGACGACGAACGACACGATGAACCGTCTGCAAGTGTCACAAGCCAACGAGATCGGTCGCGCCGTAGCCGCTCAGATCCGACACATGATCGGTGGCCCCGTCGATTCCATTCCCGACGGCGCAACGCGAATGACATGGCGCGCGCTCCCCGCGCTTCTCACGGTGACGGAATTCCCGGATGGTCGAATTACTCGCGTTGTGCGCGGGCCCCCTGCGGATACGAGCGCGTCGACCCTGCTGCTCGAGGCTTACGACGACGTACGCGAAGCGGGAGGAGCGAAGATGCCCTGGCCGCCGGGAAGCTCGACGGATTCCGTGGACGTGAGCGTCTGGCTGCAGGATGCGAACGTCGACACCTCTGGCGACGTTCGTGATCGCGATCCCGGCGAGCCGAAGTTCACGGCATTTACGCTGATGCAACCAATCGTGCGCTTCCTGGGCCACAGCAACAACACCAAGCTTCGATATCCCAAAGAGAACGCGCATGAACGCATCGAGGGAATGGTCTCGGTGCGATTCGCCGTCGACACGAATGGCCGGGTGGATCTCACGAGCATCTACGAAGTGCAGGCCGTAGACTCGCGGCACCCGCCGGATCAATCACCCGCTCACCTTGCCTTCGTGCAGGTGGTCACCGAGTGGATTCCAAAAAACGAATATTCGCACTATAGCGTGGGGCGGTGCGGGGCCGCGATAGTCCGGGAGCAACCTGTAGAATTCCTGATCCCTTAGTTCAGTCCTTGAGCGCCTGCAACACAAAGGAACAGGCGATCGATCCTTCGCCCACCGCCGATGCCACTCGCTTCACGTTTCCCGAGCGGACATCGCCAACGGCGAAAACTCCGGGCAGGCTCGTCTCCATGAGCATCGGCGCGCGGGCGCGCGGCCACTCCGCGGCGTGGAGCTCTTCGGGCGAGAGATCGGCGCCCGTCTTGATGAATCCGTTCGCGTCCATCGCCACGCATCCGCCCAGCCACGCGGTGCTCGGCTCCGCGCCTGTCATTACGAAGATGTGTCGAATGTCGTGCTGAACGCTCGTCCCAGTCACCTTGTCGACCCAGCAAACTTGCTCGAGATGCGACTCGCCCGCGACCTCCGTGACCTCCGTGTGCGTGTGCAACTCGATCATGGGATTCTGCTCGATGCGCATGGTGAGATAGCGCGACATCGTTTCGTTGAGTGAGCTTCCCCGGATGAGCACGTGCACGCGCTTCGCGTGCTGCGAGAGGTACACGGCCGCCTGACCCGCGGAGTTGCCGCCGCCAACGATGATTACATCCTCGCCGCGGCAAAGCTGCGCCTCGATGAAGCTCGCGCCGTGATAGATTCCGGCGCCCTCGAATCTCTCGATCTGTTCGATCGGCAGCTTTCGATACTCGGCACCCGTAGCGATGACCACCGTCCTGGCCGATACCCGCGAGCCATCGGCCAGCTCGATGCAGTACGGCTTTCGGTCGCAATGGAGCTTCACCGCATCGGCGATCAACACCTTCGCACCGAACTTCTGCGACTGCGAGTTCGCGCGCGCAGCGAGCTCGCGACCGGAAACGCCGAGCGGGAAGCCGAGGTAGTTTTCGATGTTCGAGCTCGAGCCGGCCTGTCCACCCGGCGCATTACCTTCGACGACGATCACGTCGAGCCCTTCGCTCGCGCCAAAGACTGCGGCGGCGAGTCCGGCCGGCCCCGCTCCGATGACCACCATGTCGCGGACAGGAGTCTGATCGATCGACTCGTTGAAGCCGAGACACTTCGCGATCTCCGCGTTGCTCGGATTGCGCAGCACCTCTCTCCCGGCCCAGATCAGCACCGGAACATCCGTGATCTTGAAGTGGAAGCGGTCGAGGAGATCCTGAATTCCGTCGTCGTGATCGAGGTCGATGTTCGAGTACGGGTGCCCGTTCCGCATCAGGAACTCGCGAATGCGCAGCGTCCCCGGCGAATGATCGGACCCGATCAGCACCACGTCGCCGAGATCATGCGCAATGAGCGTGAGGCGTCGGAGAATGAACGCGCGCATGAAGATCTCACCCAGCTCGGCGTCCGTCTGCACGAGTTGCAGCAGTGCGTCGCGCGAGAGCTCGACGACCTCGCCAGCCTGCGTGACACGCACGGAAACGAGGCTGCGGCGGCCCGAAAGCATATTTGCTTCGCCGGTGAACTTCCCCGCCGTATGCGTCGTCACGACCGTCTCGATGTTGTTCGATTCGCGCACAGCCTGGATCTCACCTTTCACGACGACGAAGAAGCGCGTGTTGTATACGCCCGCGTGGATGAGCACTTCGCCAAGGGCGACAGTATGCGTGGTTCCATGGGACGCGATGCGCGCAATCTGCGTTTCGGCGAGTGTCGGAAAAGCGTGGTCGATCGCTGATGCCGGAATCGTACCTGGCACCCGAAGTTGCCGCACGTCGAGCCCACCGATCTGCGTCATTTGGCGAGAAATCCCGTCACGAGCGCGATCGTCGCTGTGGGATTCTCTTCCATGATCCAGTGCCCCGAGTTAGGCACGATGCCCTGGGTCACGTTCGACGCGGCCGCACGCATCACCGTGGCCATCATCGGCCCGAACGAGTGATCCCCTCCCAGCGCGAGCACCGGCATGGTGAGCAGTCCCTTCGCAACGAATGCCTTGTTGTCGATGGCATCCTGGTCGAAGGCATGAAACTGCTCGAAGCCCGCATGCATGCGTCCCGGCTTCGCGTAAATGGCAGCGTAGTGTGCGCGAGTCGCATCGTCGAACTTCTTCGGGTCCGCGGAGAATTCGTTCCAAAGTCGATCCAGGTAGATTCGCTCCCGGCCGGCGACGAGACGGTCTTCGTCCGGTCCCCAGAAGGAGAAGTGCCAGACTTTGTGGTCCGCCTTGATCGCATCCCACGGGCCGATGCCCGGAAGCGGTGCGTCGATCAGCACGAAGTGGCGCACGTGGAGCGAGGTGCCATTGGTGGGGATTTCCTGCACACGAAAACCCGCGGGCAGCGGAGCTACCTGAGCGGAGACGGAACGGCCGATGGCCACGACCAACGCGACCGCGCGAGCGGTTACAGCAAAACGGGAAATTCTCATCTCGTACATTATGTCGGCCAGGCGATGATGGCGAGTTACCCGATTGGGTAGTCTGCTATAGCAGGATTCGTCTTTGGCCGCGCAGTCATCCGCTTTCGGAAATGTGAGCCACGTCATGCGTGGCAGGGTCTTCCCGCTGCGGCGGTATCGGCATTCGCATGGGCGATCGATTGTGTGGTTTGGTCGATCAGCCACGCCGCGCCGCGCGAAGACATGTGCGCCGTGAGTGTCGTGTCGCGGCCGAGGCCCTTGAGCTCGACCACTCGTGTGTCGACGGCGCGCTGCAGCTTCACCGAGACCACCTGTACCTCCCACTCGGCGATCCACGGACCGATGCGATTCAGCCGGCTGAGCAGCACCCAGTCGGCGTGCTGTGCCGCGCCCCACTGTGCAACGACATCCGAGTGCTCCCACAAATAGGAAGATCCCGGATGCTCGGCGGTGACCGATGGCGCGGAGCCTGGAGTTACGGGGTAGCCGCAGCCCGCGAGTCTGGAACGCGCCTGCTCCGTCAGCTGCACGATCGCGGCGGAGTCTTCACGCGTGTCCGCGCTTGCGGACATGTTGTGCAGAATCACCGGCGCGACGGCCACCGTGGGTCGTAGCGGCGCAGGGCCGGCGGCGACGAGGAGAAGTGCGAGAACGACTGTCAGCGGTTGCATGAGTGCGCGCGTCATCATTTCTTCGTGGGCTGCGGGGGCGTGGCGTTTCGGTTCGATGTCGAAGCATGGCACGTTGAAGGCTACTTCGCACTCGGACGCTGGTTGCGACTACACCTGCGCGAGGCCACCGTCGACGAAGAGCTCGAGATCCGTGAGCTTCGAAACATCGCCGCGCACGCCGATCGCGCCGCCGCCGATCGCCTTTACCGCCGCATCGAGCTCCGGCTGTCGCCGGCCCGTGATGAACACTGAGCGCCTTCCGCCGCGAACCGCTTCGCAGTCGCGAGACCTATACCGATCGTACCGCCCGTGACGAGGGCGACCTTATCTTCGAGTTTGCCCGACATGAAGCACACCAGCGTGAGAGGGAGTCTGTGCCGACTGGTATGCAACGTCGCTCAACCGGGTTTTGGTTCCGACCTCCTCGATACCGGAAATCTCCATGGCGTTTGCAAGAGCAAGCACCACGGCGATGATGCCGATCACCCCGGTGACTTCAACGCCGGGAGGATGGCGGTGTTCTGCCCGTTCACGATCATCCACTTCGAATCGGCGCCCTTCTTCAGCACGTACACCATAATCGTGCGCAGCACGCCCGTTCCGTCCGCCCCGGTCTCGCTGGGCTGAATTCCCGGTGGAAGCGCCGTGTAGCCCGACACCGAGTGCTCGTAGTGCGCGATCGCCAGCTCGGGTGTCACGAAGATGACTTTTCGCACCGCCACCACATCGTGCGAATCCTTGAAGATCGACGCGAAGATTCGCGTCGTGATCCCCTCGATCGCCGGCTTTCCGCTGAACGGCGTCCCGAGGATGTTGATGAACTCGGCCGTCGGGACGAAGCGGCTGGCCCAGCCGGCAGCGTCGTGGCGGTTCCAGGCCGCGGCCTGATCGTCGATGATTGCTCGGATGTCGGTTTCGGCGTCCGCAGGTGCCACTGGATGATCCGTGCTCATGAGGCGTGTCCCCTGTGCGAGGAGTGTAGGATAGTAGACGGTGGGCGCGAGCGAGAAGATCGCGGCGGCAAGGATGGCGGTCCTGGAGGCAGACATGGGGGCTCCCGTGATTCGTGGCACTGCATAGGCCTTATGGCACTGTTGTGTCATAATGCAATCTAGTATACTTTTCCACCATGGCAACTACGAAGTCATCCGGCGAGCGGGTACAGCAAAAGGGACGCACCCGAAGCGCCCTCCTCTCCGCCGCGGTGGCACTCGTCTCGGCGGGAAGCGCGCCCTCCGTCGCCGAGGTAGCCGACGCGGCGAACGTCTCGCGTCGAACCGCATATCGCTATTTCCCGACGCAGGAGCAGCTACTCGTCGAGGCATCACTGGAGGGCGTGCGCGGCATCATCTCTAGCGCTATCGAGGGGAACGGTACAGTTGGCAAAGCGGGCAAGGGCGACGCAGATATCGAGGCCCGCCTCGACCGCGTTGTGCACGCGATGCAGCAGAGCGCCGCCGAGAACGAGCAGCTGCTGCGCTCGATGATCCGACTCACCGTCGGCACGCGCCCCGACCCGAAGCGCCTCAAGCGCGGCTATCGGCGGATCGAGTGGATCGCGCAGGCGCTCGCGCCCGCGAAGAAGGAGCTCGGGAAGTGCCGCTACGAGCGGCTCGTCTCCGCCCTCTCGCTGTGCATGGGGATCGAGGCGCTCATAATTTTGCGTGATCTGCGAGGGCTCTCGGGGAACGACGCCGAGAATGTGTCGCGCTGGGCGGCGCGCACCCTGCTCCGCGAATCGCTCCTCGAGGCTGCGCCGAAGAGGACAAAAAAGTAGCGCCCCCGCGCCCTACTCGTGCCGGATCGCCTCGATCTGACTCATTCGCGATGCGCGGAGCGCCGGATACGTCCCGAACACGAGTCCGATCAGGAGCGCACTTCCCACCGCGACGAGGATCGTCATCCACGAGAAGCCCGCGTGGAAGA
>JBDTXL010000472.1:0-2347 GCA_040006195.1 Gemmatimonadota bacterium
TCTCGCGCAGCGCTTTCTTCCACCCCTTCTTCGCGAGCTGCATCACGTACGGGAACGTCGCGTTCGTGAGGGCGAGCGTCGACGTGCGCGGCACGCCGCCCGGCATGTTTGCCACACCGTAGTGAATGATTCCGTCGATGGTGTACACGGGATTGTCGTGCGTCGTCGCGTGAATGGTCTCGATGCACCCACCCTGATCGATCGCGACATCCACGATCACCGCGCCCGGCTGCATGGTCTTCAGATCCTCGCGACGCACGAGCCGCGGCGCCTTCGCGCCCGCGACGAGCACCGCACCCACGACGAGATCCGCCGTCGCGATCTGCTCGAGGATCGAGAAGCGGTTCGAGTAGATCAACGTCACGTTTGCCGGCATCACATCCGACAGATAGCGCAGCCGCTCGAGCGACAGATCGAGGATCGTCACGTGTGCGCCGAGCCCCGCTGCCATCTTCGCTGCATTCGTGCCGACGACACCGCCGCCCAGAATCACGACCTTTCCCGGCGGCACTCCCGGCACGCCGCCGAGCAGGACGCCGCGCCCGCCGTGCAGCTTCTCGAGATACTTGGCGCCTTCCTGCACAGCCATGCGACCCGCGACCTCCGACATCGGGGTGAGCAATGGCAGCTCACCGTTCGGCAGCTGCACAGTCTCGTATGCGATGCACACGGCGCCGCTGTCGAGATGCGCCTTCGTCAGCACTTCATCCGCTGCGAAGTGGAAGTACGTGAAGAGCACCTGCCCGGGCTTCATTCGCGGCCACTCGACCTTGATCGGCTCCTTCACCTTCAAAATCATGTCCGAGTCGGCCCACGTCGCGTCGGCCGTCGGCGCGATCTTGCCGCCCGCCTTCACATAGAGCTCGTCCGAAAAGCCGCTCCCTTCGCCCGCGCCCTTCTCGATCAACACCGTATGACCATCGGCAACGAGCGCCTCACACCCTGCGGGGACGAGCGCGACACGATTCTCATTCGTCTTGATCTCTTTCGGAACGCCGATACGCATGAAAAACTCCGGACGATTAAGTGGTTACGCGCTCGCGCGCGATGATTACGCTGTGGGGCCCAGACTCAGAACGGTTTGACGGCTGGAAGGATAAAATTCGGCGCACACCTTCGCGACCGTCTCCGCGTCGATCGCGTCGATCAACGCGAGTGTGTCTTCGAGCGTCCGATATGGCTCATGGTACAGCGCGACGCCAGCCGCCCGGTACATCCGCGAGGTGACGCTCTCGAGTGACAGCGTCACCTGCCCCTTGAGCTGGCTCTTCCCCGCCCGGATCTCCTCGTCCGTGAGCGAGTGCGCCGCGAGCTTGTCCAGCTCCTCGGCGATCGCCTCCGCAGCCTGCGTTGCTGTTTCCGGCGACGTGCCGACGTACACACCGGCGACGCCCGTGTCCGGATGAAAGCTCTGGAAGGTATGAACCGAATACGCGAGACCGAGCTCCTCGCGAATGCGCTGGAAGAGCCGCGAGCTCATCCCGCCGCCGAAAATCGTGTCTACCAACGCGACTGCGTAACGACGCGGATCGTGGTGTGCCACGGTCGTCGCGCCGAAGACGATGTGCGTCTGCGCGCTCTCGCGCTCCACGTGCGTGCGCGAGGGCCCTGCCGGGCTCGCAGGAGGGATCACCAGCGGCGCTGAATCGCCACCCGCGACCTCTCCCCACCCCGTGCGCTCGAGCGCCTCTACGAGCTGCTCGTGCACCACGTTCCCCGAGCACGCGACAACGATCTGCGTCGGATGATACGCGCGAGCGTGCAGCTCCTTGAGCTCCTTCACGCCGAGCGCCGACACCGTCTCGCGAGTGCCCAGGATCGAGTGGCCGTACGGATGCGATCCCCACAGCGTCTCGTTGTGCAGCTCGAAGACGAGATCGTCGGGCGTGTCATCCACCATCCCGATCTCCTCGAGCACGACCTTCCGCTCGAGCAGCAGATCTTCGCGCCGCAGCAGCGGCCGGAAGATCAGATCGCCGATGACGTCGACGGCTTCGACGAGATGCTCGTCGAGTACGCGCGCCTGATACGACGTATGCTCGCGCGCAGTATACGCGTCGAGCGAGCCGCCCAGAATCTCGAGCGACAAGGCTATTTCCCGTGTGGAACGGTTCTTCGTTCCCTTGAACACCATGTGCTCGAGCAGATGCGAGACGCCCATCCGCTCGCGTGACTCGTGCACCGAAGCCGCGCGAACCCAGGCTCCGAAAGCAACCGACCGCACTCCCGGCATGTGCTCCGAGAGTACGGTCAGTCCATTCGACAACTCTGTAGTGCGCAGCCCGGAATCGAGCGGCGACGAGACGGCGGTCACCGGCGCGAACGACCTCCGCCGCGCGAACCGGAA
>JBDTXL010000473.1:0-5443 GCA_040006195.1 Gemmatimonadota bacterium
CGCCGAGCTTCTCGTTCGTGGTGATCGTGCCCTCGCCCGTGATGACGAGCTGCTGCAGCACGACGGCCTGTGGCTCGAGCGCGAAGTCCGTGTTGACCGGACCCGGGCTCAGCGTGACGGTGACGGACTTCGGCTTGAAGCCCTGAAGTCGAACCGAGAGCAGCGCGGCCTGTCCGGTCGCGCGCGCGGCGGGAACGGTGAAGCGATACGACCCGTCCGACTTCGTCTGCGTACCAATCGCCATCTTGTCCAGGAACACCTGCGCACCTTCGACGGGCGACCCAGCCACACTGGTGACTTTACCCGTTAGCAATGCCTCTCCCTGCGCACGCGCCAACTGCGGCGCCGCTGCGAGAGCAAGCAATGCGGCCACTGACAGAACACGAAACTTCATGCGCCCTCCATTGGTTGACTGCCTTCGAACCTGATCACGCGGTGGATCTGACACGGTGGTTCCGACAAAAGGAGAATTGCCGTGCACCTCCAGGTGGGCGGTAGCTCGAACACGATACGACGCACGCGCGCTGCGGAACAGTGGAACCTGCCGGCGCATTGGATACAAAAATCCCGCCGTGCGTTATTACGGAGTGGAGATTGAGCAATGCGCGCGAGCGCTCAGCGCGCGCCGACACGATGGACGATACAAATCGCAAGTGCTGCGAGTGCCTCGACAATAGAGCGGCTCGACGAGACTGTCAAGAAGTGGTCACAGGATCACGGCAACACGCGCACACGCGATCGCAATCCCGCGAGAGGCAGCCTAGCCGAACGGTCAGGGGTTCGATCGGCGCGCGTTTAACGCGCGGCGCCTCGAAAGCGCTGCACGCAGCACGGGCGCGGGGTCCACTGGATGCGCCCAGTCGCCCACGTGCATCTCGAAGTGCAGGTGCGGCCCCGAGGGCTCTGCATCGCCCGAGTCGCCTACGTAACCCAATTCCTGACCTGCGGTCACATGCACGCCATTCCGCACTCCGGAGGCGTATGCAAACTCTGGATCCCCGAGGTTGTCCTTGGTTCCGGGATTGTCGTTGTTCAAATGGTCGTAGAAGTATTGATTGCCATCGTCGCCCCGGAGAAGCACGGCGTAGCTCTTCCCGTTCTTCGGTCTGACCGTCGCGATCCAGTCGACGGTGCCGTTGACGACTGCGAGAATCGGCGTCCACTTCGCGCAGAACATATCCTGACCGTGGTGCGCTCGTCCTCCGCCCCGCGCATCACCGAAACCGCTCGTAAAACGCACGGAATCCAGCGCGAGCGGAAACACGATCGACGGTGTGCGAGTACCGCTCGGTGCGGATGTATGCGATGTGCCGAACGACGCACACCCATAAACAAAGAGCGCGGCCAGTAACGGCCGCGCTCTCCCAATCACGCTCGCTTTGCTCGTCACGGAACCTTCGACGGCGGCGGCGGGGGCGCCGTCGTCGTCGCGGGCTTCGAGAAGTCCACCGTCGGCGTTTCCCTGTTCGCCCCGTTCGTCACCTCGAAGTACGGCTTCGCCTTCGCGCCGGTCACCTTTGCGGTGAGTGCCGTAGGAAATTTCCGGATCAGCGTGTTGTAGTCCTGCGCCGCCTTGTTGTAATCGCCGCGCGCAACTGCGATCCGATTCTCCGTTCCCGTCAGCTCATCCTGCAGCCTGAGGAAGCTCTGATCCGCCTTGAGCTGCGGATACGCTTCCGAGATCGCGAGCAGTCGGCCGAGCGCGCCCGTCGCCGCGGCATTGGCATCGGCCATCTGCTGCGGATCGTGCGACTGCACGGCGCCGAGCAGTCCAGCGCGCGCCTGCGCGACTTCGCTGAACACCTGCTCCTCGTGCGCCGCATACCCCTTCACCGTTGCGACGAGATTCGGGATGAGATCCGCTCGCCGCTGCAGCTGTACCTCGATCTGGCTGCGCGCCGAATTCGCCTGCTCGTCATACGTCTGGATCGTGTTGTATCCGCAGCCCACGATCGCGAGCGGAAGGGCGAGGACCAGCCATTTGCGAAAGCGCATCGTAAATCTCCGCTAGCGAGATGATGAAAAGCTCAGTGCCTCGAAGTGCAACCTGACGAGTGCACTCTAAAAGTGCACCCTGAAAGTTACGTCGGACGGAACGCCAGCTGTACCACGTACTGCCCGGGCTTGACCGCGTCCGCCGGAATCTTCCAGGCACGCGCCGCCTTCTCGTTCAGACATCCATTCACCTGCTTCCCCGCCTTCGACGTCCAGCTGTCGGCCTTCACCTTGGCGTCGCTGACGCCTTCGCCGCTCACCGTCACGACCATCGCGACGCCGCCCTGCAGCGACGGGTCGGCCTTCTCGCCGAACTCCTGGTAGCAGAACTTCGAGAACGCCTGCTCGCGCTGCACGACCTCGAGCAGCTCCGGCGGCGCATTCGGAATCTGGTGCGCGGCCCCCGGCTTCTGGAATACCGGCGGCTTGAACGTGTCTGGCGCCGCTGCGGGCATTGCCGTCTGCACGGCGCTCAGATCCGCCGGCGTCGTGTCCTGCACGACCGCCGGCGGAGCTCCCTTCTTGTCGGAAGGACACGCGCACAGGAGCACCAGTGCCGGCACCAGCATCATGCGTCTCATTTCGAATCCTCAAGACGGTCGAGGTAATCAACCAACGCATGCGCCCCGGCCAGATAGCCGGCGAGCACCTGCTGCACCTCGCGCTCCGGAAGCGGATCGCTCCCGCGAAGATGACGAACGACACGCTGGAACGGCGCCGCATCGAGCCCCGTCTTCGTTGCGACCGCACTCACCAGCCGCTCGTAGTCCGTTGGCGGCGACTCGCCGTGATAGCGCAGAAGCGCCCGGAAGATCACCATGAACGTGCTCAGGCTCCCCGCCAGTAGCTCGACCAGTCGCTTCTGCTCGCCCCCGGCGCCGAGAATTCCCTGCCGCAGCTGCAGGAGCTTCCCCATCGCCTCGTGCTCGAGCTGGAGTCTCAGATCCCGCGGCTTTACTTCGATACCGTCGAATGGCGGTGTTCCGTACAGCACGCGATGCCGCTCCAGCACATCCGCATACTCCATGGGGAACACATCGCTCGACGACCGCCACTCGGCCGCAGTCAGCGTGAGCGGCGGCGGATTTCCCTCCTGTGCCCACGCGCGCGCAATTGCGGCTTCGCGCTCGAGCTCCGGCAATCCGAGCTCGCGCACGATCACGAGCACGTTGAAGTCCGAGCGCTTCGGAATGTGCTCACCTGCCGCCGCGGAGCCGTACAGCACCACTGCCTGCAGCCCGTCGCCGAAAGCCTTCTGCAGCTGCGCGACCAGCTCGTCCAGCGTCATTTTCGCCATGTCATCTCACCAGCTGGAGCCACCGCCACCACCACCGAACCCTCCACCACCACCGAAACCGCCGAACCCCCCGCCTCCGCCACCGCCGCTGCTCCATCCGCTCCCCCCGCTCCCCCCGCCGAAGGGCAGAAAGATCGGAATGCATCCGCCGCATCCGCTCTTCCCGCCCCGCCCGCTCGAGAGCCCACGGATGAGCAGGAAGATGACCATGACGACGATGTAGATCGCGAACGGAGGAATCGAACGGCTCGGCTGTCGTGCCACCTCCACCGGTCCGCGATTCGCGACCAGCGTCGTGTCGAGCGAAAAATTATATTCGCCGGCGAAGCGCTGCGCGACCTGTGCGACGATCTGATCGATCCCCTGGCCGTAGTTGCGCGCCCTGAATGCATCGGTCGCGTCGCGACAGATCTGCCCCGATGTCGCGTCCGTAATGAAGCCCTCGGCGCCATAGCCCACGCCGATGTAGCACTGCCCGCGCCCGGACGATCCGGTTTCCTTCGGCTGTAGCAGCACGATGACGCCGGTGTTGCGCGTCGGATCGCCCGGCTTGCCGAACTTTCCGACCTTCCACTGGCGGCCGATCTGGAGGGTGACGTCCGAGGGCGCGGCGTCGCCGATGTCCGCCAGCGTGACCACGACGATCTCGCCGCCGGACTTCGCGCGCACATCATCGATGATCGCCTGAATGTGCTGCGTCTGCTCGGCAGGAATCACCGCGGCAAAATCGTTGATATAGCCGCGCGGCTCGGGGAGCTTCACCGATGTTTGCAGCAGGAGCAGGGCTCCGATAGCTTGCAGCGCCTTATGCCACACCGTCAGCCAATTCTCCTTGCGATCGGTCGCGTGGTCGTAGTCATCGCACTCTGCGGCGCAAGTGCTTGTCGCAACGAGCGCTCGCACGCTCGACAGGTGGATACTAGCATCGGGCGAAGCGGCGTGGGAGTAGCGCGCCCTCCAGCGGGGCAGGACAATCCCGAGTTGCGCGCCGCCACGGCCGCGCTCGACTCGCTCGAAAAGAGCTTCGCGCGCGCGCGCGCATCACTCGACAGCGAAGCGCTCTCGCTCCGCGATGCCGACCGCCTCGATACCGCGTACATCGCGAAATACGCAGCGTTCGAGCATCGACGCGCTGCGGCCGCCGATGTCCGCACCGCGCGCGATCGCGCGCGGCGCGTGCGCGACTCGCTCGCCGCGAAAGCGCCGGGCGCGCCAGCCGCGAAACACTGATCGCGCGTTCCTCGGGGTGCGGCTTTTGCTTTTCCTCCAGGCTCGAATCGGTACATCAATATCTCGAGGAGGAATGCAGCATGATCACGCTCGCAGACGCCCGTCGCATCATCGCCGCCGCCGAAAAGAAGGCGGTGGAGATCAAGCAGCCCATGAACATCGCGGTCGTCGACGCCGGCGCGAATCTCATCGCGCACGTGCGCATGGATGATGCCTGGATCGGTAGCATCGACATCGCCATCAACAAGGCGTTCACTTCGCGCGCCTTCGACATCGATACGAAGACGCTCGCCACGCTCTCACAGCCTGATGATGACTTCTTCGGAATTCAGGATTCCAATCACGGCCGCGTGATGATCTTCGCGGGCGGAATTCCGATCAAGAAGGGCCGCAAGGTCGTCGGCGCGATCGGCGTGAGCGGCGGAAAGGGCAAGCAGGATCAAGCGGTCGCCGAGGCAGGGGCGGCGGCGTACTGATCGGTCTCGCCATTGAACCACGAGCAGTGCGCACTTCCCGCTATTCCCTACCTGCTAAACGAGAACGAGAATGCGTAGGTCCCGCCGCCATGGTCCGAGCTCGGAAACTTCCAGCCGGTGATCCGCTGCTTGATGCACGACTCCGCCTCGGCGGCACCGGGGCCCGACCAGGTGCGCTTGGTGATGTCGACGTTCGTGACGCCGCCGTCAGCCGTGAGCGTCACTGCGACTGCCACCGATCCGGCCAGCGAGGGATTTGTCTTGAGACCGTACTCCGAGTAGCAGAACTGCAGCTGCGAATTGCGGCCGCGCACGTAGTCGCCGAGGTCGGACACATTGCGTCCAGGCCCGCCGACATTCTCCGCGTGAATCACGCTCGGCGGCGCGACTTTCACCGTCGCGAAGCCGACGCCTCCGCCACCACCGACGCCTCCCAGCCCGCTTC
>JBDTXL010000474.1:0-9949 GCA_040006195.1 Gemmatimonadota bacterium
GGCGGCGAGGCCCATCTCCTCGTCAGTGATGCGTCGAACGATCGTCGCCCGCTGTACTCGCCCGATGGCTCCCAGCTCGCCTTCATGTCGTCGCGCAACGGCGGGTCGAATATCTATGTGCTTGCGCTTGCAACCGGCACGCTGCGCCGCATCACCTTCGCCGACGGCGTCGATCAGCTCGACTCGTGGTCGCGCGACGGAAAGTGGCTCCTCTTCACGACGACCGCGAGCGACATCGCGGGGATGAGCGACATCGCACGCGTGAGTGCGAGCGGCGGCACGCCCGTGCCGATCGCCGCCGACAGATATGCCGCTGAGTTCTGGGCCGCCGCAGGTCCCGACGAGTCGACCATCGCGATCACCGCCCGCGGCATCACCTCCGTTCAGTGGTGGCGGCGAGGACACAGCCACATCGACGAGAGCGAGATCTGGCTCGTGCACGGCGTCGCACCGGGCGCGCGCACCTCGCCCAAATACGAGCAGATAACGGGGCCCGGCGCGAAGAGCCAGTGGCCGATGTGGTCCGTCGATGGGAAGACGCTCTACTTCGTGAGCGACCGGAGCGGCGCGCCGAATCTGTACTCGCGCCTCGCGAGTGGCGGCGCCGAGAAGCAATTGACGAAGTTCACCGATGGCCGGCTGCTCTGGCCTGCGATCGCGTACGATGGAAAGGGAATCGTTTTCGAGCGCGATTTCGGCATCTGGAGCTACGATGTAGCGTCGAGTGCGGCGAAGCCGGTCGCGATCGAGCTTCGAGGGTCGGCCTCTGGCGCGGTCGTCGAGCATCGCACGCTCTCGAACGGCTTGCAGGAGCTCGCGCTGTCTCCGGACGGCAAGAAGCTCGCATTCGTGGTGCGCGGAAAGATCTTCGCCGCCTCGAGCAAGGATGGCGGCACGGGCCTTCGCGTCTCGACCGCCGGTCTCGTGCAGCAGCAGCCGGCGTGGGCACCCGACAGCCGCCGCCTCGCCTTCAGCGACGATCGAGAGGGACAGTTCCATCTCTACCTCTACGACTTCGTAACGCACGAGGAGCACCGCCTCACTGCCGGCATCGAGAACGACGTCACCCCCGTGTGGTCTCCCGACGGCAAGTCGCTCGCGTTCGTACGGGGCGGCAGCGAGCTGCATGTGCTTTCCCTCGCTCCATCATCAAAGGGTGCTCCGGCTGTGCAAGCCGATCGCATCGTCGCTCGCGCGCGCCTCGATCGCGCGCCGCTCATGAGCGAGCGATCGATCGTGTGGTCGCCCGACAGCAGGTGGATCGCCTACGCGACGAACCAGGGGAGCAAGCTGTTCGCGAATGCCCAGCTCGTGAGCGCATCAGGCGGTGAGTCGCGCCCCGTCAGCTTCCTCTCGAACACGAACGGCGACGCGCTCGGTTGGAGTCCCGACGGCACGTTCCTGCTGCTCGTTACGGGACAGCGCACGGAGCCGGGGCAGCTCGCGCGCGTGGATCTCATTCCGCGCACGCCGCGCTTCCGCGAAGATCAGTTTCGCGATCTCTTCAGCATCGAGAACCCGTCGTCCGCCCCTCCGCCGCGCACGCAGCCGTCGCCGGGCAAGGACCGCCCGCCCGCACCACGCGACACGGCCGCCAGGCACGACAGCGCGGCATCGCCTGCTGCCGACAGCAGCACGCGCGCAGCCGACTCGACGCACCGCGACGCCGTGAGCCACACGCCCGTTGTCTTCGAGGGGCTTCGCTCGCGACTCTCCTTCCTTCCGGTCGGCCTCGATGTCGTCGGCGAAGAGATCGCTCCCGACGGAAAGTCCGTCGTGGTCACCGCCGTCGCGGCAGGACAGGCGAATCTCTATCTCTTTCCGCTCGACGAGCTCTCCAAGGAGGATCCCGTCGCGAAGCAGCTGACGTCGACGCCGGGCCCGAAAAGCAGCGTGCAGTGGTCGCCAGATGGAAAGGAGGTCTACTACATCGAGAGCGGACGCATCGCCGCCATCGACGTCGCGAGCCGCAGCGTTCGCCCGGTGTCGGTAAGCGCCGAGGTGGACATCGACTTTACGGTCGATCGCGGCGAGCTGTTCACGCTCATCTGGCGCGAGCTCCGCGACAACTTCTTCGACGAGAAGATGAATGGGGTCGACTGGAATGCGATGCGCGAGCGGTACGCGCCGCTCGTCCAGGGTGCGCAAACGCCCGACGAGCTCGCGCGACTCATGAACGAGATGGTTGGTGAGCTCAACGCCTCGCACTCCGGCGTTCGCGGCCCCTCGAGCGGCACTCCCTTCACGGGCAGACTCGGCATTCGCCTGGATGCGGGCGAGTATGAGAGGAGCGGGAAGCTTCGAATCTCGGAGATCATCCCGCTCGGCCCCGTCGCCCTCGCTGGGAAGATCGCGTCAGGCGACTACATCGTTGCGATAGATGGCGTTCAGGTCGGCGCGCGCACGAACATCGATGCGCTGCTCGATTACAGGATCGGCAAGCAGACGACGCTCGGTATCATCTCTGGCGCCGACACGAAGCCGCGGATCGTGACGGTACTCCCGGTGAGCACGAATACCGAAAAGGGGCTGCTCTATCGCGCCTGGGTCGAGCAGTCGCGAGCCTACGTCGCGCACGCGAGCGGTGGGCAGCTCGGCTACGTCCACATGCCAGACATGAGCGAAGAGTCGCTGCAGCGTCTCTACGCCGATCTCGATGCGCAGAATCAGGCGAACGATGGCGTCGTGATCGACATCCGAAACAACAACGGCGGCTTCGTCAACGCGTACGCGCTCGACGTGCTCACGCGCGCGCCGTATCTCACGATGCAGATCCGTGGCTTCGCCACCGCCCCCGCGCGAACGATCCTCGGACAGCGATCGCTCGAGCTGCCCACCGTTCTCGTCACGAATATGCATTCGCTCAGCGATGCCGAGGATTTCTCGGAAGGCTACCATGCGATGAAGCTGGGGAAGATCGTCGGCGAGCCCACGGCCGGATGGATCATCTACACGTCGAACGATGTGCTCTTCGACGGCTCATCAGTGCGCATCCCGTTCATTCGCATCCGCGCCGCTGACGGCTCGGACATGGAGCTGCACCCCCGGCCCGTCGACGTCGCGATCACACGCGCGATGGGCGAGAGCTACGGTGCGCACGACACGCAGCTCGACGCGGCCGTGAAGACGCTGCTCGAGCAAATCGGTACGGCACGTAAAGCCGGCGCCACACATTAGCGTCGAGCCGGCGGGCGAGGTGGGGATCGCACGCCGCACGACGGGCGTCGCCCGTCATCTCTTCGTCCTGAACCAGGGGAAGCTACAGATCGGTCGCGGCGTGCGAACCGCGTTCGCGCTGCTCGTCCCCGTGGTCGCCGCCGATCTCTTCGCGCAGCCGTTCTTCGCCTGGGCCGCGCTCGGCGGATGGCTGGGCTCTCTTGCGGACAAGGGCGGTGCATATCGCACGCGTGCGCTGACGATGGGAGCGCTCGCGGCCCTCGGATCGCTATGCGCGCTCGCTGGCACCGATGCCGCGAGCTCCGCGAGCACTGCCGTGGTATCGATGCTCGTAGTGGGCATCCTCGGCGGGCTCGGTCGCGTGTACGGCGATGAGGGTTCGACCGTCGGGTTGTTCATCGCCGTGATCTACGCGGTCGCTGCCGGATCGCCGTCTCCCGAACCGCACGCGGACTTTCTTCGCGGTGGGATGTTCGCGGGCGGCGTCGTGTGGGCGATGGTGCTCTCGCTCCTTCTGTGGCCGCTGCACCCCTTTCGCCCGGCACGTCGCGCCGTCGCGGCGAGCTATCGGGCGCTCGCGGAGCTCTCGCGCGCACTCGAAGTCGTCGCCCGCGCAATCGGCGACGCGAACGCAGCTCCCGCACGCGCGCGCGCGACCGCGCTGCACGGCGATGTCCGAAGCGCGCTCGAGAACGCGCGCATTGTGCTTGCCGACGCACGCCGTCCGAAGCAGGGGAGAAGCCCGCGCGGAGAGCAGCTTCTCGTGCTGACGGAGGGCGCCGAGCAGCTGTTTGGAACGATGGTCGCGATCGATGCGGAGCTCGAGGCCGTGCACGAGAGTGGGTCGACGGGAAGCGAGGAATCGTTCGCGAAGGCGTTCGGGTGTCTCGCGAGGACATTTGATCTGCTCGACACGGCCGTCGATGACAGCCGCGACGCACGACGTCGCGCGCCTGTGGAGCCCCCGGTCCTCGGCGATCTCACCGTACGCACCGACTCACCCAACGTGCATCTCCGGGCCGCGGCGACGCTGCTCTCGCGGCTCTCGAGCGATGTGGACGTGCTCGTCGACACCGCGGCGCGTATCGACTCGCGCGCATCGAGCGTGGTCCCAACCACCGCCGAACATCCGGCCGCCCCGCCGCCCATCGCGCGCGAGCCGCTCGCGTGGCTCGCCCCGTTGCGAGAGGCGCTCACGCCGCGCTCGCTCCCCGCTCGCCACGCCTTTCGCATGGGCATCGCGGCCGCGGCGGCGGTGTGGCTGTCCTTCGCGCTCGATATCACGCGCGGATACTGGGCGACGATCACGACGCTGATCGTGCTCCAGCCCTACTCCGGCGCAACGATGCGAAAGTCGCTGCAGCGCGTCGCTGGCAGCGTCGTCGGGGGGATCTTAGCGGCGGGGCTCGCCGTGGCCGCGCGCACAAAGCTCGCGATTGCGGGGGTGATGGTTCCATTCACGATCGCGTCCGTGGCGGTGCTCCCGCTCAACTATGGCGTGTTCGTGCTGCTGCTTACACCCGTGTTCGTGCTTCTCGCCGAGCCGCATCCCGGCGATTGGGGAATCGCCGGCCTTCGTGTGGTGAACACGTTGCTCGGCGGCGCGATCGCGCTCGCTGCGTCCCAGCTCCTGTGGCCGGCACACGAGATTGCAACGTACGCGAGCCATCTCGCCACGCTCGTGCGCGAGCTTCGCGTGCAGCTCGTGCTCGTCACCGGCGCGAACGATTCACCGTCCTTCGACTGGCGCGTGCGGGCGAACGAGGTGCGGCGGCCATTCGGTATCGCCGTGACGAACGCGGAGGCGACGATGCAGCGGCTCATCACCGAGGATGCGCCGAAACCGCATCGCGTGGAATCGGCGATGAGCGTCCTCGCGTACGCGCGCCGCATGGCATCGACGATGTCCGCGATGGCCGAGTCGCGCGCGAGCGGTGACGAGGCTCCGTCGGCGGAAAGCGTCGAGCCGCTGCTCGAGAAGCTCGACGCGCTGATCAGTGCACTCGATCACTCCTCGCCTGCTGCGCTCGAGGAATTCGGGGCGGGCGCGCTCGGACTGTCGCGCGAGCTGGCGAATGCGGGAGATCAGGGTGCAGCGACCCACACCCTCGCGGCGCAGACGATACAGAGCGCACAGCTCGAGCGAATCGGCGCTCAGCTCGCCGTCATGCGGCGCGCAGTTGCGAGGTACGTTACGGCCTAGCAGACCCACATTGCGGCTCACTAGCTTTTTTTTTGCGACCTGCGTCCTCCGCCAACACATACCTCGACCGGGCATCGAGTGAACGATCTCCGCTGGTGATCTCCCGTTCCACCCTCCGTATCGCGGCGACCGTCGGCCCTGCGCTCCTGTCGCTGGCCATCGGCGTTTTCGCAGTAGTCGGCGTCAGGCGACTGGCGGTTGCGCGCGACGCAGTCACGCTCTCGCGCGACATTAGTGAGTCCCTCCAGAACGTGCTCGCGCGTCTCACGGATGCGGAGACGTCGCAGCGCGGCTACCTCCTTACCGGTTCGCGCATCTATCTCGCGCCGGGCGAAGGCGCCCCCGCCGACGTGCACCACTCGCTCGCGTCGGCGCGCCGTCTCATCTCCGATTCCACCGAACAGGCGCGCCTCGACACGCTTTCGATCGTGATCGCCGAGAAGCTCTCCGAGCTCGAGGCCGCGAAGCGCGCCTACGAAGGGCGGGGTGGTCTCAGCGCCGCTGCCGAGACGGTTCGATCCGATCGCGGACAGTTTCTGATGCTCAAGGCTCGAGTACTCATCGCGAATATCGTGAACGAGGAACGGAGCCGGCTCGCGAATCGAGAGAGGCACGAGCGCTCGCTCAGAAATCTCACGACGGCGCTCGTCTTCGCTGCCATTGTGCTCGCCGGGCTGTTGTCGCTGCTCGTGAACACGCTGCTGAGTCGCGCGTTGACCACGAGCGAAGTCGCCGACCGCCGGCGACAGCAGGCGCTCAGCGATCTCGAGGTGGCGAATCGGGAGCTGAGCAACCAGGCAACCGAGATGGAATCGCAGGCGGTCGAGCTCGAGCATGCGAACGAAGAGCTGCGCGGCCTCACTGATGACCTCGAGCGGCAGACGCTGACCGCGGAGCAAGCAACCGAGGATGCGCTGGCCGAGCACAATCGGCTCGTCACCGTGGTCGAGCAGTCGCCGCTCGCGATCTCGATCGTCGAAGCGCCGTCGGGGCGCCGCATCCTCGCGAACGGCGCCGCCGAGAAGGTGTTCGGCATTCCGATAACGCAGTCGCTCTCGAATACGGCGGCGAGGATCAAGGGCTTTCACATCGACGGCACGCCGCTCGGAGAGGGTGACTGGCCGCTCGTGCGCGCGATCAACGGTGGACAGGTCGTCATCGATGAGATCATCGAGATCGAGCGGCCCAGTGGAGAGCGTCGCCGCATCTGCATCAACAGCGCGCCGGTACGGGATGCGCATGGGAACGTGCGGGCCGGCGTTGCGATCTTCTGGGATGTGACGGAGCAGCACAGGGCGGAACAGGAGCTGCTCTCCGCCCGTTTGCAAGCGGAGGCGGCAAGCCGTGCGAAGAGCGAGTTCCTCGCGGTGATGTCGCACGAGCTGCGCACGCCGCTGTCGGCGATCATCGGCTATGAGGAGCTGCTCTACGATGGCATTACCGGGCCGGTGAACGAAAACCAGCGCACGCAGCTCGGGCGCATCAAGGCGAGCGCGACACACCTGCTGGGCCTCATCGACGAGGTGCTCACGCTCTCGCGCGTAGAGGCGGGGCGCGAGGTCACGCACCTCGAGCGCATCTCCGTCTTCGCCGCACTGCAGGAAGCTTCCGCGTTCGCGCTCCCGCTCGCGTCGGAGAAGGGGATCGCGCTCGATGTCGTGCGCGCGCCGAACGACGTCGAGGTGTGGGCGGACGAGATGAAGCTGCGGCAGATCCTGCTCAATCTGTTGACGAACGCCATCAAATTCACGGACGCGGGCTCGGTAACGCTCCAGAGTCGCAGCCACGGCGACAGCGTCGAGATCATCGTGCGCGACACGGGCATCGGGATCGCGCCGGCCGATCACGACCGCGTGTTCGATACTTTCTGGCAGGTGGAGCAGAAGTCGACGCGACGGGTCGGCGGCACGGGACTCGGTCTGAGTGTGTCGCGCCGTCTCGCTCGGCTGATGAATGGAGAGCTCACGGTGGCGTCGTCGCTCGACGAGGGGAGTACCTTCACCCTGCGGCTTCCATCACCCCGAATTTCGTGAAAACTTTCTAATTGACATGAAGTCCTGATTATGGACGAAACACGCCGATTTCGGTTTGTAATCTGCTGGCTGTCCTGGAGAATCACGTGCGCGGATATACCTTGAATTCAAGAGATTCTCGCGCGTGGTGATGACGGCTGGTCCCCGTGCAGGAGCCGTAATGGAAAGTCCGCCAAATGTGCTTGCCGAGCCGAACCCCTCACGCCTGTTCGTCATCGACGATGAGCCGAGCATTCGCACCGCGATCAGACGTTTCCTGACGCGCCGCGGCTGGGAAGTGGAAGAGGCCGAGGATGGCTTGAAGGCGATGGAGGTGCTCATGCACTCCGCCCCCGGGTACTACGATGTCGTGATGTGCGATCTGCGGATGCCGCACTGCTCCGGTGTCGAGCTGTATCGCGCGCTGCTCGAACGTCGCCCGGATCTCGTCCAGCGGCTCGTGTTCTCCACCGGCGACGTCGCTTCATCGGACGCGTCCACCTTCCTCGCCGCCTCCGGACGCCCAGTGATCGAGAAGCCCTTCGAGCTCGCGCGACTCGAGGAAATGTTCTACCACATCCGCTCCGAGGCATCGACAGTCGAAGCTGTGTAGGCGGCAATACCAACGCGCCACAGATGTATCTTTGTTATTCAAAGTACTTGCGATTCTCCGCTTTTCGTCGCATGATCCATCCATGTCCACGTCCACCCTCCATACGCGCGCCCTCGATGACCTCCGCTATATCCGGGAGACCATGGAGAGCGCATCCGCATTCACGGGTGTCTCCGGGTGGGGGCAGATCGCGACCGGCGTGGTCGCTCTCACCGCGGCGCTCGCGAGCCGCGAGCTGAAGCCGGGTCCCTACTGGCTCGGCGAGTGGCTCGCCGCCGCGGTACTCGCAGTTGTGATTGGGGTCACATCGAGCATCTGGAAGGGGCGCCGCGCGCGCGAGCCTTTCATTTTCGCGCCGCTCAGAAAGTTCGCGCTCGGCTTTGCGCCGCCCATCGCCGTCGGCGTGGTACTGACCTTCTACCTGGCGCGGCTCGGCCTCTACGAGCTCCTCCCGGCATGCTGGCTCCTCCTCTACGGCGCCGGCGTCATGACGGGCGGCATGTTCTCCGTTCGCTCCGTTCCCGTCATGGGCATCTGCTTCATGGTGATCGGCTGCATCGCTGTGCTCGCGCCCATTACCTGGACGGCGCCGCTCCTCGCAGCGGGCTTCGGCGCGCTGCCGATCATCTTCGGCGCGCTCATCGCATGGCGCTACGGTGGCTAGGTCGAGCGCCGCGGCGCGCCGCCGTACCGATGCGCCGGTCACTCGCCCGGTCGACGCTGGCGCGGTGAAGGACGCCGCCCGGGGATCGCGCGAGCTCGATGAGCTCATTCACCATCGCCTGCGGCTCGGCATGGTGAGCGCGCTCGCGGCCAACGATGCGCTCTCCTTCAGTGAGCTCAAGGTCCTGCTCAAGACCACCGACGGCAATCTGAGTGTGCACGCGCGCAAGCTCGAGGACGCGAGCTACGTCACGGTCACGAAGACCTTCGAGGGGCGGAGGCCGCTCACCACCTACCGCCTTGCTCCTGCTGGCCGCCGGGCGCTGCAGCGGTACCTGTCCCACATGGAATCCATCATTCAGGTGACCCGCGACACGCTGGAGCGTTGATAGTGTACGTCGTCCGCGTCCCCGCTGGCCGCGCTCATCCCGCTCACTGATCTCATGTCACCACGACTCTACGCTGACCCGCAGCAGCCGCTGCACGTTGCGATCATCATGGACGGGAACGGCCGGTGGGCCACGCAACGCGCGATGCCGCGCGTCGCGGGTCACCGCGTTGGCGTCGAGGTGGTGCGCAAGGTCGTCGAGCACGCGCCGTCGCGCGGTATCGACACGCTTACGCTCTACGCCTTCAGCAGCGACAACTGGCGGCGTCCCGCCGCCGAAGTCGCGACGCTAATGCGCCTCTTTCGCTCGCGCCTCGTGAGCGAGGTGCCGCGGCTGCTCGACAACGGTGTGCGACTCACCGCGATCGGGCGCCGCGACCGGCTCCCGCTTGCGCTCGCCGACGCGCTCGGCGAGGCCGAGGAGAGAACGGCGCACGGCACCACGCTGCACATGCGCCTTGCCATCGACTACTCCGCTCGCGACGAGATTCTGCGCGCGGTACAGCGAATGCGCGCCGCGGGCGACGAGATCACGCGCGAGGATTTCGGTCGAGCGCTCGGCGGTGAGCACGATTCACGTCCGGCTCGCGATGTCGATCTCGTCATCCGCACCGGCGGCGAGCGGCGCTTGAGCGACTTCCTGCTTTGGGAGTGCGCGTACGCCGAGCTGTATTTCACCGACGTGATGTGGCCGGAATTCGGACCAAAGGATCTCGACGCGGCCGTCGAGTATTTCCAGAAGCGCGATCGCCGCTTCGGCGCACTGAGCGCTGCGGGGTAGCCGCTGCACTCCGAGAAGCCAAGCCGAACTGCACAGCGCATGGCGGAGCGACGGGCCGCGCATCAGCTGCTCGACAAGCCGCTCGTCTTCAACGATCCGCTGGCGGTGCGCA
>JBDTXL010000475.1:0-5380 GCA_040006195.1 Gemmatimonadota bacterium
CGCGCACGTTGATCTCGGTGGTGTAGCGCGTCTGGTTCTCCTTGTCCTGCCACTGGCGATACTCGATGCGCCCCTCGACGTAGATCTTGTCGCCCTTCTTGAGGTAGCGCTCGACGATGTCGGCCAGCGTGGACGCCTTGCTGTTCCAGACGACGCAGCGATGCCACTCCGTCTTCTCCTGCTTGTCCCCGCTCGGACCGCTCCAGCTGCGACTGGTGGCCAGCGAAAACGTGGCGACGCGATTGCCGCCGGTGGTGGAACGGACCTCGGGGTCGGCTCCGAGATTCCCGATCAAGGTGACCTTGTTCAAGCTGCGACTCATATGGATCTCCTGGCAGTTGGCGAATAACGTCGCCGGACAGAGTATAGAGCGATTGCCGGTGGCGCGCCAACGGTCGGGCGCGGCCATTCTCCTTTCATTGCAATGTCAATATCGGGCATACCCCCGACACTCATTCGGGCGCGGCCGGGGTGAGGTCGAGCCTGAGCACGAGCGCGTCCTCCTTCGGCCGCCGATAGTACTCCTTGCGCCGCCCGACCTCGGCGAAGCCCCGCGATGTATACAGCGCGCGCGCGGCCGCATTCGAATCCCTCACTTCGAGGTAGAGCGAGTCGACGTTCGATGCGCGCACCTTCGCGATTGCGCCATCGAGAAGGCGCGCGCCGATTCCCTGACGCCGCGCCGACTCGTGCACCGCGAGGTTACCGATCTCTCCTTCGTCGAGCACGTACCACGCCGCCACGTAGCCGAGCACGTCACCGCGCGCATCCGCGACCAGAAAGGCAACGCGCGGATCGCCGATGAGATCGAGAAAGGCACTCCGGCTCCATGGATCGCCGAACGAGCCCTGCTCGATCTCGAGCACGGCGTCCATGTCGGTTTCGAGCGCAGGGCGCAGCACGACCGGCAGCGGCTGCTTTGCACTCGTGGCGTCGACCCCGATATCCTGATCCATGCGCATCCTTACAACACCGGAAGCGGCCGGCCATGCGCGCTCTCCCACTTCACTTGCGCCTCGGCCAGTCGCCCATAATCCGGCTCCCACGACTCGAGTGAGACCGACGGCAGCGCGAGCCACGCGCCGAGGCGAACGACGTTCGCAGCGCGCGGCGGCGTGCGCGGATGCTCCTCGGGGCCGATCACTTTCGCGTCGAGCACCACCGTCTCGTGCGCGAGCCCGTCGCGATGTACGAGGCGCAGTGATCCAACCTGCTTCACCGTATCCCCTCCGCGCTCGAATACCGAAGCGAATACTTCGCCGCGCAGCGCATCGAGGATCGCGACGTACATTCCATCGGTGAGCGATGGATCGGCGGCAATGAGCGCGAGCGACGGAACCGCGAAGAGCGGCAACGAGCGCGCGAACGCGATTCCCTTCGCCAGCGATGCCGACACGCGCAGCGACGTGAAACTCCCTGGACCCGAACCGCAGATGATGCGCTCGAGGTCGCCCGTCGTCGCGCCGACCTCCGCGAGCGCCGCCTCGATCGCGGGCAGGAGATGCTCTTCGGCGCCGCCGCGCATGGCAACCTCGCGCGTGGCGAGCACGCGCAGCCCGGAAAGGATCGCGACAGATCCGGTCGACGTCGCAGCCTCGAGCGCGAGCGTCAGCGCGCCACTCATCCCGCGAGAAGGAGCCGCCGCTCCTCGTCTGCGGGATCGAGCTCGAGGTCGATCGGGACCGCGTCGTGCGGGAGGCGATCGCCAGCCCGCTCGGGCCACTCGACGAGAATCAGCGCATGCGAGCGGAGCATATCGTCCCAGCCAAGGTTCGTGAGATCCTCCGGCTTTTCGAGGCGATAGAGATCGAGATGATAGATCGGAAAGCGATCGCTCTTGTACTCGTGCACGAGCGCGTATGTCGGGCTCGTGACCTCGGTCGTGACACCGGCACCGCGACAGATGGCCTGCACGAGCGTCGTCTTTCCCGCGCCGAGCTCGCCCGCGATCGCGACGACGAGCTTCCCGTGCGCCGATTTGCCGAAGCGCTCGCCCCACGCGATCAACTCATCGCGCGTGACGGCGAGATGGCCGCGCGTTGCGCGATCGGGCACGATGTGATGGTGCTGCTCCATCAACGCGGTGCCCGAATGCGGCGCAGCCCTTCTCCACGCGTCGATCCCATCGCCGCGGCGCTGCCGCCGCCGCGCGCCTTTACCTCGAGGAGCTGATCGCGCAGTGATGCGGCGGTCTCGAAGTCGAGATTCGCGGCCGCCTCCCTCATCTGCGATTCGAGCAGCTCGATGAGCGTTCCCTGATCCATCTCGCTCGCGTACGTCGCCGCCAGCTCGGCGACCTTCTTCGTCTTCTCGTCCCTGTCTCCCCGTGCGTCGGCGACACGAGTGATGAATCGCACCTGGTCCGTGCTCTTGACGACCGACGTCGGCGTGATGCCGTGCTCGACGTTGTGTGCCCGCTGAATCTCGCGACGACGCTTCGTCTCGTCGATGCAGCGCGCCATCGAACCTGTCATGCGATCGGCGTAGAAGATCGCGCGTCCCTCGACGTGCCGCGCCGCGCGCCCCGTCGTCTGGATGAGCGAGCGATCGCTGCGCAGAAATCCTTCCTGGTCCGCATCGAGCACCGCGACGAGCGACACCTCGGGAAGATCGAGACCTTCCCGCAGGAGGTTGATCCCGACGAGCACGTCGAAGTCGCCGAGCCGCAAGCCGCGAATGATCTCGACGCGCTCGATCGCATCGATGTCCGAATGCATGTAGCGCACGCGAACGCCCATCTGCTGCAGATAGTCGGTGAGATCCTCGGCCATGCGCTTGGTGAGCGTCGTGACGAGCACGCGCTCGTTGCGCTTTTCGCGCAGCCGAATTTCGCCGAGCAGGTCGTCGACCTGCCCGCGCACGGGGCGCACCTCGATCTCCGGATCGACGAGCCCCGTCGGCCGAATGATCTGCTCGACGACGACGCCCTCCGACAGCTGCAGCTCGAGATCGCCCGGCGTCGCCGAGACGAAGAGCGCGCGCGGCGTGAGCTTGAGGAATTCGTCGAACATCAGGGGGCGGTTGTCGAGCGCGCTCGGCAGGCGGAAGCCGTAGTCGACGAGCGTCAGCTTGCGCGCGCGATCGCCGTTGAACATGCCGCCGATCTGCGGCAGCGACACGTGCGACTCGTCGACGACCACGAGAAAATCCTCGGGGAAGAAGTCGAAGAGACACGACGGACGCTCGCCCGAAATGCGTCCGGAGAGATGCCGCGAGTAATTCTCGATTCCGGCGCACGTCCCGACCTCGAGCATCATCTCGATGTCGAAGTTGGTGCGCGACTCGAGACGCTGCGCCTCGAGGAGCTTGCCCTGCTCGCGGAGCGTGGTCAGCCGCTCGGCGAGCTCGGTGCGAATGAGGCCGATCGCGCGCTCGAGCGTGGGGCGCGAGGTGACGAAATGCTTCGCGGGATAGATCGCGGCGCGCTCGAGATCGGCGATCGTCTCGCCGGTGACACAGTCGATCTTCGAGATCTTCTCGACCTCGTCACCCCACATCTCGATGCGGACACCCTGCTCTTCGTAAGCCGGAAAGATCTCGACCGTGTCGCCACGCACGCGGAAGGTGCCGCGCTCGAACGAAACATCGTTGCGCGAGTACTGGATGCCGACGAGGGCGCGGAGGATGTCGTCGCGGCCGCGGACGTCGCCGCGCGAGATGCTCACCATCCGCGCGCGATACTCGACTGGATCTCCGAGACCGTAGATGGCCGAGACCGTGGCGACAATGATGACATCGTCGCGCTCCATCAGGCTCGACGTCGCGCGCAGGCGCAGGCGGTCGATGTCCTCGTTGATCGATGCGTCCTTCTCGATGTACGTGTCCGACGACGGGACGTACGCTTCCGGCTGATAGTAGTCGTAGTACGACACGAAGTACTCGACGGAGTTGTGCGGAAAGAAGCTCTTGAGCTCACCGTAGAGCTGGGCGGCGAGCGTCTTGTTGTGCGAGAGGACGAGCGTCGGGCGCCCGTGTGCCTTGATGACGTTCGCCACGCTCATCGTCTTGCCCGAGCCGGTAACGCCAAGCAGCGTTTGAAAGCGGTCGCCGCGCTTCAGTCCTGCCGAGAGCTCGGCGATCGCGCGGGGCTGATCGCCGGCGGGCTGAAAAGGTGCTTGCAGATCGAATTCGGCCATGTGGAAATATAACGGATTCGGGGACTATTCGGTGCTGACAAGCCCGCCGGTTCGACGAGCGCAGCGATCGCGGAACAGGCTGCTCCGGCTCGCGCTCGGCAGCCCGTAACGACGGCTAGTGCTTGTCCGTCTTCTCGCGGCGCTCGGCCGTCGAAATGCCCTTCACTCTGCGGATCAGCTTCGTGATCTTTTGCAGGTGGGCGAGGTTCTCCACCTCCAGCATCACCGACCCTGAGACGCTGCCTCCCATCCCCGACTTGAGCTCCATGCTCTTGATGCTCGTGCCGCTCTCGGTGATCGCGGCGGCGACATCGGCGTAGAGACCGCGGCGGTCGGAGCCCTCGAGCGCGAGGCGCACGGAGAAGAGCTCCCCCGCCTGCTCTTTCCAGTCGATCTCGAGACGGCGCTCCGGCTCTTCGCCCAGCGAGAGCACGTTCGGACAGTCCGCGCGATGGATGCTCACACCGCGCCCGCGCGTGACGTAGCCGACGACGCCGTCGCCAGGCACCGGCTGACAACACTGGGAATAGCGCACCATCAGGCCATCGACGCCCTGGATGCGCACGCCCGGCGCCGGCCCGCGCACGCGTCGAACGAGGCGCTCGATCGTGCTCGCCTTCGCCGGCTGGCTTCCCGCCTCGTCGGGAAACATGATCCTGAGCGCCTGCGCGAGTGCGATGTCGCCCTGCCCGAGCGACGAGATCAGGTGCTTCGAGTCGTTGAGGCCGAGCGCCTTCGCGGCCTCGTTGAGAAGCGTGTCGTCCTGCTTGATGTGGCGGCGGCGCAGCTCGCGATCGAGCATCTCGCGCCCGATCTTCGCCGAGGTGTTCTGCTCCTCGACGCGAATCCACTGACGGATCTTGTGGCGCGCGCGGCCCGTGCGGACATGCGAGAGCCAGTCGCGGCTCGGCTTCGCCGTTGGCGAGGTGAGGATCTCGACCGTGTCAGAGCTGCGGAGCTCGCGTGAGAGCGGCGTGATGCGCCCATTCACCTTCGCGCCCTGGCAGTGCAGACCGACCTCGGTGTGCACGGCGAACGCGAAGTCGAGCGGCGTCGCGCCCTCCGGCAGCTCGATGACATCGCCCGTCGGGGTGAGGACGAAAATCTCCTTCTGATACAGATCGAGCTTGAGGAACTCGAGGAACTCGTCCGGATTCTTCGCGTCGAGCTGGAACTCGAGAATTTGCCTCAGCCAGCTCATGTCCTGCTCGGCCTTGTCCGCGCTCGTGCGATTTTCCTTGTAC
>JBDTXL010000476.1:0-1570 GCA_040006195.1 Gemmatimonadota bacterium
GGGGACCGTTAACAAACTTCAGGGAGCGCAGCCACCGCGCTCCGGGATCATCACCGCTTCATGCGCTCTTCATCAGTCGCGATCGTGTTGTCGTTCTGTACAGTGGCCGGCTGCTCGAGACCTGCGGCCGATGCCGTGCCCTCCGGCCAAAGCGCGATAGCGACGAGCGCGCTCCCCGCCTCGTGGCCGTACACGGATACGACGAGAGTGGTGACTGCCGCGCACGGGATGGTGGCGACGGATGCACCGCTCGCGACGCACGTCGGCGCCGCTGTGCTTCGCGACGGCGGCAACGCTGTCGACGCAGCCGTCGCGACTGCATTCGCGCTCGCGGTCGTGTATCCCGGTGCCGGAAACATCGGTGGCGGCGGCTTCCTCGTGGTGCACACGGCCGAGGGGCGCGAGGGGGCTCTCGACTTTCGCGAAACTGCGCCGGGCTCGGCGTCGCGCGACATGTACCTCGGCGCCAACGGACATCCGGACGATCGCTCGATCACCGGAGCTCTCTCGGTGGGAACGCCCGGATCGGTGATGGGGCTGTGGCAGGCGCACGGGCGCTACGGCTCACTCCCGTGGGCGCGGCTGCTTGCGCCGGCGATCGAGCTCGCTGAAAAGGGATTCGTCGTCGACTCGGATTTTTCGGGATCGCTTCATGGGGACAGCGCTCGCCTCGCGCGCTTCCCTGCCTCGGCCGCGCTCTTCCTGCCGGGCGGACACGCGCCGGCGCCGGGCGATCGATGGAGCAATCCCGATCTGGCCACAGTCCTTCGCCGCATCTCGGCCGATGGGCCGAAAGGGTTCTACGCGGGGCGCACCGCGCAGCTCATCGAGGCGGAGATGCATCGAAGCGGCGGGAAGATCTCACTCGCGGATCTCAGCGGATATCGCGCAAAGTGGCGCGCGCCGATCGAATTCACCTATCGCGGACACCGCGTCGTCTCGATGCCGCCGCCGTCGTCGGGTGGAGTCACGATCGCGCTCGTCGCTCACGAGCTCTCGCGCTACGATCTTCGCTCCTCCGGATGGCATTCGCCCGAGGAGTTGCATCTTCTCACCGAAGCCATGCGTCGCGGCTTCGCGGTGCGGAACAACGTGCTCGGCGATCCGGACTTCGTCGCGATGCCCATAGCGCGACTGCTGTCGCAATCGTACGCCGACTCACTCGCTTCGACGATCGAGAAGGACCGTGCAACGCCGTCATCGAGCATCACCGTCGGCCAGAACACGCAAGTGGAGCGCAAGCAGACGACGCACTTCTCCGTTGTCGATGGCAAGGGTGGTGCAGTCGCGCTCACGACGACCCTCAATGGCGACAACGGCTCTGCGGTCGTCGTCGCTGGCGCGGGATTTCTGCTGAACGATGAAATGGACGACTTCGCCACCGAGCCCGGGAAGCCGAACATGTTCGGTCTCGTGCAGGGCGAGGCAAACGCGATCGCGCCGGGGAAGCGGATGCTCTCGTCGATGTCGCCGACCATCGTGATGGGAACGGACAATACACCGCTCCTCGTGACCGGCGCACAAGGCGGGCCGACGATCATCAGCACGACCTTCGAGATGCTCTCCAACG
>JBDTXL010000477.1:0-5167 GCA_040006195.1 Gemmatimonadota bacterium
ATGCGCCCGGGGACGCAGCTGGGCAGGTCGCCCTTGAGAATGTGGAGGTCCGTGCCACAGATGGTCGTGTGGCTCATCTTCACGATTGCGTCTGTCGGCTCTTTGATCTCCGGCTTGGCGTGATCGATTAGAGCCTTCTTACCTGGGCCCTGATATACGAGTGCTTTCAATGGTGCCTTCCGCGCAGATGACATGAGTGTCGCAGCGGACCTGGCGACCGTCATGCGAGGCGGAGGGCCCGCGAAGTTGCCGCGCGGGGCGAAGCACCGTCGAGTCCTACGTCGGCACTTAGTGTGCCATTTTGTACATAAAGCGCGCTCTTAGCGCCCGCTCTCCCGTGGCGGAGAAGGTCACGGCTCGTGACTTCCTCGCGCGGGTCGCCCACTTCCTCGCGAAGAACCCTTCGAGGAGTGCAGCGCCGAGCGCGCCGGCGAGATGCGGGCGGCGCACGCTCCAATCGAGACAGGCGAGACAGAGTGGCCGTCGCCGACTCTCGAGCGCGCCGAGATCGACGCCGAAGTCGCGCGCGAAGCGCTGGCCATTTTCGGTGAGCGTGAGCTCGCGACCATCGCCACGGATGGATCCCTGCTGGCGAAGGCTGTCGTACACCAGCACACCCAGGTCGCCGGCGAGATGGTCGTAGCAGATGCGCGCCTTCCGCATCGCCATATCGGCGGGTCCCGAGTCGACGTGCACCGCGCCCAGGCGATGGGCGAGCCCGATCAGCGTCTCGATCACCGTTCCGACTTCGTGGTTCGCGAGGCGAAAGTACCGGTGTCGCCCCACGCTCTCGACGTCGACGAGCTTCGCATCGACGAGCTTCGAGAGATGAATGCTCGCGGAGCTCTTCGAGACATTCGCCGCGCGCGAGAGCTCGGTTGCGGTGAGCGCACGGCCCGTCATCATCGCAACGAGGATAGTCGCGCGCGCGTGGTCGCCGATCAGTTTGGCGATCGCGGCGATATCGGGGGTCTCATGGCTGTCGCGCATGGTTTGATGATAGTAAAACCATTTACGACAGGCAAGATCGTATCATGCGCTATCGCCCAACAGGGAGCCTGCATGTCCATCACCGTCTTCATCCGCTACCAGATCGACCCGTTCCAGCTCGATGCGTTTTCCCGCTATGCCGAGATGTGGTCGACGATCATCCCGCGTTGCGGTGGCGATCTCATTGGTTACTTTCTTCCGCATGAAGGAACGAACGACATCGCCTTTGCCCTCATCTCCTTCGACTCGCTCGCGGCGTACGAGAGCTATCGCGCGCGGCTGCGTGCAGATCGCGACGGGAGGGCGAACTTCGATTTCGCCGTGGCCAATCGCATTATCCTGCGCGAGGAGCGCACCTTCCTACGCGGCGTTCCGAGCACGCTCGAGCGGCACAAGGAATAATTGACACGAGTCCTCCTCCTCCCCGGTCTCTACAACTCGGGCCCCGAACATTGGCAGTCGCACTGGGAGCGCGAGCTTCCCGATGCCGTGCGCATCGTGCAACGCGACTGGGACAATCCCGTGCGGGAGGAGTGGGTCGCGACCCTCGAGCAAGCGGTCGCCGAGTTCGGCTCGGATGTCGTGCTCGTCGGCCACAGCACCGCAAGCGCGCTCGTGGCATTCTGGGCCGGCCAGTCCGCGCGCACCGTTCGCGGCGCGTTGCTCGTGGCGCCGAGCGATACGGAAGCGGCGAGCTACCCAGCCGGCCCCACGGGATGGGCACCGATGCCGACAGCAAGACTGTACTTCCCCACGATCGTCGTCACGAGCACCGACGACGAGTACGTCACGCTGGCGCGCGCTACCGACTTCGCGCGCGCCTGGGGAAGTCGCCTCGTCGACGTCGGTCCGGCCGGTCACATCAACTCGGCCAGCGCACTCGGGAGCTGGCCACGGGGGAAGAAGCTGCTCGCCGAGCTGATGGGCATTCCCGCGAGCTGAGGTTCGAGCGACAACGGCTGTCATGTGCGGTCGGTCGTTCGCTGATCCTTCTGATCAGAGATACGCCTCGTATAGTCTGGTAGAGCTGAGCTATTCTCGACCGGCATCTCGCTTCGCACGACCTGAATTCGAAGCTCGCGATCCGTGGTGTTCACACCAGCGCCGGGCCTCGTCGCGATGCCGATCATGAAATCCCCGCGTGCCGTCAACACGTTCGCGCCGAAGGCGACCAACTCGATTACTCCCGCAACTGCACCCTTGAGCGACCTCACCTCGATGCGCGGCGCGAGAGCTCGCGCCTCGAATCGCGTGAGCGATAATCCGGAGCTTTCGACCAGATCGCGAAAGCTGCGTCGGACGAACCCCTGCAGGTGATAAGGCGGAGCGGCGTCGACTACGAGTCGTCTGCGCACCTTCCGGAGCACTTGAAAGAATGATTCTTTCCAAGACTGCTCCAGTGGGCCGCGCACCAGAAACAATCCGCCTGGCGCCAAAAGCCGAGCGACATTCGCGACGAATTCCTTGGGAATGCACACATGCTCGAGTACATCCTGCGCCACGATCACTTCGAAGGATCCGGGACGGAAGCTGGCGTCCTCGAATCTTCCATTGAACACCTGGAGATTGAGCTTCGAGCGAGCCCACTCCGCCATGGTGTTATTGAGCTCGACTCCCTTTACATCGAAGCCAGCCGCGCGAGCCTCGTCGAGAAAAAAGCCTCCAGCACTTCCTATCTCGAGTAGTCGCAGGCCTGCGCCATCGGGAAGGAGCGACAGCGTGGACTTTGCCTCGCGACGCAGCTTTGCTTCATTGGCGACGTAGCTACCCTCCCAAAACCCGCAGACCCACGCTCCGCCGTGCTCGAAATACTCATCGTCGTACATGCGCGCGAGTTCGTCGCTGGTCGGCACCGGATTCGTATAGCGATGCCTGCATTCGCTGCAACGAACCAGTTGCCATCGTGTTTCCAGCCAATCGTGGCTGACAGGCAGCGTCCGGCATTGCCCCGCGCCGCAGATGGGACACTTGGTTTGCGAAACTGGCATCGAATTACCGTGAGGAGTCACCCACATGCCGCGACGTCGTGCTATCTGCTACGGCTCATAGTGTGAAGTGACTCTGACAATGACACGCCTCACTGCGGTCGTCCAGCGCCCTGCGCGTTGAACAGTGCCCCGTCCCACCCCATCCCACTGTTCGTTTCACGGAACTACCGGCTTCCGCCGCAAAGTGCTTCTCGACGTAGGGCGATGCGGAAGCAGCGATGGACGGGCTCGGGAAGGGGATGGCCGTCCCTCTCGCACGTCGCCGGGTGCATGTGGATCCCGAGTTCGAATCGTTGAGAGGGACTCCTCTGTTCGAAACGATACCGGCGGAGGCGAAAGCTCCATCCTAAGGAACCCGCGCACTGCGCGCACGAGATCTTCCCTCCCCGCGTCCCTCCGCCGCTTTCGACATCGATCCCAAGCGATGGCACAGCCAATGCACTTGTGTCGACCACTCAGTGCCGGGAGGGGGCATGCGTTACGACGCGAATGAACAGGGCAACTCGCTCAGCGATCATCAGAAATTCGGCGGAAGTGAAGGAATGCGGGCCTCTGCGGTTGATGCGGAGCATACCGTCGAACATGCGGTTTCGGAGGCGAAGACGTCGATCAGCGACGCGAGTGAGACGATGCAGGAACGTGCCGGTCAGCTCAAGACCAAGCTGGCGGACAAGCTCGAAGGCGGAGCCGCGACCCTGCGGTCACGGTCGGCTGAAACCAGCGGTCTGGACAGCGCGGTGTCGACGACCAAAGAGAAGCTCGCGGGAGCTGGAGAGCGCGTGGCTGCAGGAATGGAAGACACCGCGAGCTGGCTGCGCGGCACGGACATGGCTTCGCTTCAGCGCGGCCTGGAAAAGCAGGTGAAAGAGAGTCCGGCGCGGACGCTGCTTATCGCGGCGGGTGTTGGTTACCTGTTGGGTCGTGCCTTCAAGGGACGGGACGGCTGATGATCGAGCAAAGCTCCCGGCCCAACGGCTCGAGCATCGGCTCATTGGTCCATGCTCTCGTCGATGGCTCGCGGAGCTTGCTCCGTCAGGAATGGAGTTTGGCAAAGCTCGAAGCCAAAGCGCTTGGTAAGGAAATCGGGCTGGGTTTGGTGGAGATCGCCGTGGGCGGTGTTTGCATCGCCCTAGGCACTCTCGCCTTGATCTTCGGCTTGGTTTTCGCGCTGGCGGCGTCCTGGGTAGCAGCACACGTCACGCTGACCATTGCCTTGGGCGTAGTAGTGGTGAGCCTGTTCGTTATCTGGCTCGCGAAGGAAGGCCTTGCACTCCTCGTCGAGACGACTGATCCTGGCGAGCATCCACGGGAGATCGAGATATGGCCGAAACAGCAGCGGACGTTCGCCGCGACATCGAAGTGACTCGCGAAAGAATGTCAGACACGATTGCTCAGCTCGAGCGAAAGTTCGATGTCAAGGAGATGGTTCAGAACAATCCAATTCCTGCCTTGGCCATTGCCGCTACTGCAGGATTCTTGTTCTCGCGAAATTCCCGGGGCGGGAAGCAGGTCAGCGGAGCTGCGATGAGCGGTTTGGTCGCGCGCGCGTCAGTCGGAGGCGTCGTCAACGGAGTCGCTGAAAAACTGTTCGGCGGAGTTGCGGACGTTCTGGGCCAGAAAGTCGATGGCTGGGTTCATGATTTTCGCCAAGTCGTCGCGCCGGAAACCGGCCGCGTTGCAACCTCTTCGCTCCATGGCTCGGACGCGAGAAACGAGATGAGTAATGCGCGAAGCGATTGAGCCCTCCATCACGGAGATTCTCGGTCGCCTGGGTGCAGACTCGAAGCAACTCGTCTCGGACGAAGTTCGACTGGCGAAGCTCGAAGTCCACGAGAGCGCGAGGCATCTGTCGCGCGGACTGGCCGGGCTCGCGGCCGCGCTCGGTATTGCGATAATTGCCGCGACGGCAGCGACCGTGCTGGGAATCATGCTTGCCGGCAACCTTACGGGAAATTTGTGGCTCGGCGCTTTGATCGTCGGCGCATTGGAGATGTTGGTCGGGTTCGCGTTCTACAAACGCGGCCGAGCATCCCTGCTCCCGAAAGCTGCGACAACCTAGAGTATCGACGGGCTAGCGTTCGACCAACGCACTGGCTCGATCCGCGGAATCACGACCGTCCACGCGAGGACGCCCAGCAGCGAGAATCCGATCGCAAGTCCGAACGCGCTCGCGAAGCTCCCCGTTTTGT
>JBDTXL010000478.1:0-7469 GCA_040006195.1 Gemmatimonadota bacterium
TCGCCTCGCACAACCTCACTCTTCGATCTCAATTGTCAAACAGCGGTTCTACACTTTTTTCGTCGCCTACAACGATTACTCGAACGAATCGATCATTCGCCGCACACCACCCGCCGCGCACCGCGCAACAGACCATGCACCGACCGGACTTTCAATACGGCTTTCACGAGTGAAAACAGTAGGGAGTGTCCTCTGGTCGCCATAACCGCCGCGTATTCAGCGACAGCCACCCAAGCTAACGGGCTGGCATACGTGTGTCAAGGCAAGGACAAAGAGAATTCCTCCGTATCCGGCCGCGACCACCTTCCACCGCAGAACGCGTGGCAACTCGTCGGCTCCAATCTCGCGCGAAAAAAACCGGGACACTCGTGATGAGTGTCCCGGCGTGTTGCAGACGCAAAGTGGCCGATCAGGCGCCGCTTCGAACGTGCAAGCGGAAGGTGCCCGGATTGAAGTCCGCGCTGCCGTTCACCGAGAAGCCACCCGTCACATTCACTGTGTATGTGCCCGGCTGCAGCGTCGCCGACACGTACGAACATCGCGAGCCGGGGAAAGTCATCAATCCCGTTGCCGATGACGTGTTGTCGTTGGTCCCGACGACCGAGCTCGCAGAATTGAGCACCGTGATCAGCGTGTTCATCTCGAGCGCGAAGCCGCACGAGCCAATCGCACCCGACGTTTCGAAGGTATAGATGCCTGCCGTCGGCACCGTGACCTGATACGAGACGATGTTGTTCTGCGATGCGCTCTGGCCGTACACCCATCCGTTGACGAAGACGCGACCCGTCACCCCAACCTGCTCCGACGGCACACCGATCGGAATCGACGCATCGACGGAGCCGCTCGAGGCCACGGTCACCGGCGTCGGCACACCGTCGCCGTTCGCCCAGCCGTAGCGGCGTCCCGGGAAGCCGATAATGCCATCGCCCTTTTCATCCTGGCCAGCGACGACGTAGTAGTCGCCCGCATCGAGTCCGTCCAGCTTGTACGACCTGTCGGCTGCTGCCTTCACCGTCTTCACCACCTCGCCCGTCGACGCCTTGATCGCGCTGACGTATATGTCCATCGCTGGCCCCTGCGTTCCCGTCACCGCGTTGTACGCATCGACGCGACCGAAACCGGTGCGCGTATCGGGGCCCGGTGGGCCTATGTCCACAGCGGTGCTCGTAAGGCGATCGCGCAGCTGCGGACCCGTCAGACCAGGATTCGCCGCGAGCACGAGTGCCGCCACGCCCGAGACGTGCGGCGCGGCCATCGATGTGCCCGTGTAGAACGCGTAGTCCGGACCTACGAATTCACCGAAGCCGGGATTGTCGTAGAAGTTCCAGACAGTCGAGAGAACGCCGCTCGTGCCGCCTGCCGCCGTGCCCGGAACATCGAAGCGGAAATCGCCGCCGGGTGCGGAGAGCGTGACGAACTGATTCGTCGTCGAGTAGCTCGTGAGCTGACCATCGGGGCCGAGTGCCGCCACCGAGATCACATTCGGATACGATGCCGGAAAGTTCGGCGTCGACGACGCATCGTTGCCGGCCGAAGCGATGATCACCGATCCCGCGTTGATCGCCGCCGCTACTGCAGCACCGAGCGTGGAGTCGCTGCCGCCGCCCAAACTCATGTTGATGATCGGCGCGCGATTCGGAGCGACGACGGGATTGCCGCCCGCGCCTTCCGCGGGAAGTCCTGCAGCATATAAAATCGCCTGCGCGATGTCGAAATCGTAGCCGAAGCCATCGATGCCGAGCGCGCGTATCATCCGGATCTTCACGTTCCAGTTCACGCCGGTGACGTTGTTCCCTGGCCTGTTCGTCGCGCCGATGGTGCCCGAAACGTGCAGTCCGTGATTCGCGATATTCTCTGGAAAGAAGCAGCCGTCGGCCGCGTCGTAGCTGACGGAGAGCGGCATCGTCGGATCCGGATCGGGGCCGGGCGTGCCATCGTCATCGGAGTTCGTGATGTCGGGGCCGCCGAGGCAATTCGGAATCGGCCCGCCGAAATCGTCGGTGTCATCGCTGACGAAATCGTAGGCGCCCGCCATGTCGAGATTCGGAACGATATCGGGGTGCTGGTTGATGCCATCGTCGATGACGGCGACCGTCACGCTGGCGGAACCCGTATCGGGGATAGCCCACGTGCGCGGTGCGTCGATCATGTTGTAGTGCCAGTACTGAATGCGACTCGAGCCGGCGCCGGCAAAGCGGAGGTGCTCAGCGCCCGGCGTCGTGGACGCGCGCGCATCCGCACGCGCCTCGCGAAGCTGATTGAGCATCGCCTTCGTGAGCTGGATCTTCGACTCCGGGCCGCGGCTCAACAGGCGGTCGATGCTCACCGCTGCGATAGCCGGATCGGCGCGAAGCGCGCGAATGACGGAGTCGCGCATGGCGGGATTGCGCAGGCGGAGACGCGCGGCGCCGATCGTCGGCGAGATGTCGCTGATGGTGAACATCGACGATGCGGGGTGCGCGACGAGACGCGCGCGAATTACCGTGCCGACCGTACGCGCGTCGGCGACGGAGCGAACGGAGAGCGCGCCGAGTCTGCCGGCGCTGATCGCTTCGCTGCGAAAGACGACGTTGATGCGCTGCGCCTCCTTCGAGCGTCGCGACGACATCTGTGAGAGCGGCGCGGACTTCTGCGAGCCAACGAAATTCTCGGAAGGGATGCGCGCTTCCCCCGGATTGATCGTGACGTGGCCGGCGATACTGCGCGCCGAGCCATTCGTCGAAGAATCCGAGCAGGCAGTCGCGGCGGTGAACGTGGCGGCGACGACGATCGCCCGTACCAGCGAACGAGTAAGGTCGGCCATGCAAGCCTCGGGACGACAGGAAAGGGACGAGCTGACTAACGCGGCTCGTCGGTCATTGGGCGGGCGCCCATTTCGACGCCGGAACGATGCACTCGCGCTCGCCATCCGGCAAGGAAGCGCGCGCGAACCAGCACGCGTGGCGTGCGCCTTGCTTCGAGCGTGGGCGCACGTCCGGATTGCATGCAGGACCAACCATCTGCATTCGAGAATGATCACTCATGGCAACGCGGAAGAAGAGCACGCAGAAATACGGAAAGGCGGCGAGCAAGAGCGTCGAGCGGGCGATGAAGAAGCGGAATAAGGGAACGCTGAAGAGCGGAAAGGGCGGTAAGGGCGGCAAGGTGAAGAGTCGGAAGCAGGCGATTGCGATCGGACTTTCCGAGGCGCGAAAGAAGGGCGCGAATGCGAAGTCGAAGCGGAAGACGAGCGGGGGGAAGAAGAAGACGGGCGGCCGAAAGAAGGCCGCGTCGAAACGCAAGTAAGGAGTCGAGAGGGCGTGTTCTGCGCGCCGATTCGAGACCGTTGGGCGACGGGCCGCGACGTGATCGTTGCGGCCCGTCGTGCGCATGCATGCGGCGGCGGCTATGTTCGATGCTTCCCCTCCATCGGACCGTCGTCATGATTCAGCGTTCGCTCCTCGGGCTCACGCTCGCAGCCGCACTCACGACGGTCTCGGCGCGATCGCTCGCGCAGACGACGGCGGTGAAGTCCGCCTCGATCGGAGTGATGGGTGGCCTTACGTTCCCCCACGGCTCGGGCTTCACCGACCTCGTGAAGCGAGGATGGAACGCGGGTGCTCTCATCCGACTGGGCGTTCCGGCGTTTCCGTTGAGCTTTCGCATCGACGGGCAATGGCATCAACTCAAGGGCAAGCCGATCGACGCAGGGGGCGCCGGCACGTACACGACCGACCTGCGCATCATCGATGGCACCGCCAATTTCGAATGGACGCTTGGGAAAGCCGCCGCGTCGAACTTCTATCTGATCGGGGGTGGAGGGGTCTACGGGCTGCGTGAGAGAAGCAGCTTCCTATCGACGAACGAATTTTTGGGATCGAGCACGAGCACGTCGAACGCGACGAAGTTCGGCTGGAATGCCGGCGCCGGCTTTCGCTTCCAACTCACCGGGATCTCCTTGTTCGTCGAGGGACGGTATCACTCGATCAGCGCGGGGAAAGCGTTCACGGGATCGGGGTCTCACTCGCTGCACATCATCCCGGTGACGCTCGGTATCGCGTTCTAGTCCACGAACGCGGCTGGCGCGGGCAGCATGATCTTCCTTCGCCAGATCACATCACGTGGTGCCCGCCGTCGCCGCTATTTCTCTCCGGCCAGCGCTCACACGAGTGTCGCTGCCGGCGCGGGCCGGCGGATGCGATTCCGCACATGAGCCGGCGCGTCCGTCCATCGTCCACAGTGCGTGCTGCATCACTGCCCACACCGGCAGAAATCCGAGCGATTCGAGTCCCGTGAGGCTGATGAGCACCAGCGCCAGTCGCCACAACTCGCGCGGCGATGAGACGAACCAGATGACGACGCCCACCTCGGCGATCACAAACGAAGGCCGTTCCGCCTGGTGGTTGAAGAGCACGATGAAGACGAGAAGCGACGCGAGAAATTCGCGGCGGAATCGGGGAAATTGCCACTGTTGAACGCGGGCGAGCGGAGTGACCAACATGGCTACACCGACGATTTGCACTGGCCAGTTCGGCCAATCGACGCCTAGGCCGCGGTGCAACAGGCCCATGACCGATGCTCCGCGCGCGAGCGCATCCGTGGATTCGATTGCGCGCCACCAACCATACTGTGCGATGAGCGCGGCAGGCGACGTGACGAGCAGTGGCAGTAGGACGACGCCGCACGCGCACGCCAGGAATATCAGCGCCGCGCGAAATCTGCGTGGATGAAAGAGCGCGAAGGCGAGCGCAGCGACCGGAAAGAGCTTGATGGCGGTGCCAAGCGCGATCGCGAGATAGCCCCTGACCTGCTGCCCCCGCTCGAGCGCGACGAACGCGAGGACGACGAGCGCCGCGACGAGCGAATTGCTCTGGGAGCGCTGCATGGCACCGTGGATCTCGGGAAGGAGCAGCAGGAGCGCGAACGTCGCGAGGCGGCGCGGGAGGAGCTGGTCGAGTGCGTACACGAGCGCGCCGACGTTCACCAGATTCCAGAGGAGCAGCCCGAGCGCGAACGGAGGGATTGCAAATGGCGCGAAGAGCAGTGCGGCGGTCGGACTGTACTTGAATCGATCTCCGAGACCGTAGCCAGCATACAGATTCTCGTCGTTCAGCAAATGCCGAAACGATGCGCGGAAAATCGGGAACGTAGGATGATAGTGCAGCGGGTTGCCGCGCTGCGCCGTAACCGCGACCACGATGATCGTGAGGAGCAGATATACGAAGGCACGCGCGCGTCGTGGATGTCGCGCGAAAGGATTTCGCACGAAGCGCTGCAGACCTCGCGATGACGCGACGAGCCGCAGATACGTATCGCGTCGGGTGGAACGAGCGCGCATGTGGAGATCCAGTGCTCGAGGGTGCCGCACAACTACCGGCGGACCTGGTGTTTATCGAGAGGAGGATGACAGTGCGGGCTGTCTACGTGATTACATCGACGTGTTGGGGATGCGGACGTCGCACAAAGAATTCAGTACGTGGAGCGGCGGCGACTCGAGGGGGGCTCGCCTGCGGCATGCAATTCCAGGGTCCACCTACTTCGCGGATGTGCCTACCGTCATCGTGCCCTGCATGCCTACGCTTTCGTGTGGATCGCTGATGAACTCATAGGTGCCATCGATGAATCGCGCATCGACGACCAGGTCATAAGTCGCTCCGGGACCAATCACATATCGTTCTGAGAGCGGAGAGAACGCTTGCATCAGCAGGAGCGCTGCGGCGGTCAGGAGGCCGACGCGAGAAGAACCGATTCGCACCGTCGCTATCGCGCTGCCCGACGCACGTCCGCTCCGCACCCGAATGTATCGTGGTGCACCGTTGGACATTGTCAGCGGAGGATTTGGCGGTCGCGCTCACGGCATCGCTCCCGTCTGCCGCTCCTCGTCGCCCACGTAGCTGTAGACTTCCTAGGACATTGCCGAAGGCAAGTGGCCTGCGCGGTCACTGACTGTCCACAGCCTGAGCTCCACTTGGGCTACCACTGGTGAGCTTGCATCTAGAAACAAAAAAAGGGGCGCCCTCTCAAGTGCCCCAAAGTGCCTTTTTATCTATGTAATGACACCAAATGCGCCCAGTAGGGATCGAACCTACAACCTACTGATTAAGAGAAGTGTCTGGCAAGCAAACTCTAAATCACTTGAGATGACTCAAGTGATAGTGGGTGAGGGTGTTAGCAGCTCAGACTCCTGACTCTAGCTTACTTGAGTTCACTTGCGTTTACGCTAGTCATTTGACCATCGCTTGACCAGCCACCACAGTGGAAAATGGACGCGTTCCTCACGGTCGTTTCTGGAACCGATGTCTATGTGCTCGGCCAAGCATTTCAGCGATTCGTGCTCGCACCGAAGGAGGAACTGCGTGGCCAACAGCATGTTGCACCCGCCGCGCCGTTTCTCGCTCAGTTGCGTGATATGTTGTCACGTATGAATTCTTTCGTGAGAATCGCAGCCTTGGGCGTGGCCTTCGCGGCAACGCCTTTGCCAGCGCAGAAAACCGCGGCAGGACTCGATGTTGCGACAGCTGGGCGATTCGCCACGCTAGCACTTGCGTGCGTGCAGAAGGAATACCCGAATAAAATTTCGCACGTCCTGAATTCGCCCGATGATGTAAAGCCGCCGCATGACTTAACGCCGGCTTTTTACGGGTGCTTCGATTGGCATTCTTCAGTGCACGGACACTGGCTACTCGCGAGACTCGTTCGTGAGTTCCCGGAGGCGCCTTTTGCTGCCGCGGCCATGACGGCCCTCAAGACAAACATCACACCGGCGCACATCGCGCGTGAGGTCGCTTACCTGGAGGGGCCTGAGCGCGAATCGTTTGAGCGCCCATATGGTCTCGCTTGGCTTCTGCAGCTCGCTGCTGAACTGCACGATTCGCAGACACCTGATGCAACAGCGTTGTCTCTCGCTCTCGCGCCATTGAAAACCGCGGTTGTCGCGCAGCTGGAGTCGTGGCTTCCGAAGCTCGCGTACCCTATACGCGAAGGCGAGCATGCGCAAACCGCCTTTGCTTTTGGATTAATTCTCGATTATGCGCGAGGAACAGATTCCGCTCTGGCTGGGGCGGTGACTCGGAAGATTCGTGAATTCTATCTGAAGGATCGTAGTTGTCCGATCAACTACGAGCCATCCGGTCAGGACTTCTTGTCGCCGTGTATCGCGGAGGCGGACGTAGTACGCCGCGTATTACCACCCGCAGAATTCGCCGCGTGGCTGCCGAAGTTTCTTCCGCAAATTCCCACGAATGGTTCAGGCGCGTGGCTGCGCATTGGTATCGTTACCGATAAGACTGACGGAAAGCTTGCCCACCTTGATGGGCTGAATTTGAGTCGCGCGTGGATGCTTCAAGGAATCGCTGCGGGGTTGCCGGCGAACGATCGACGGATTCGCGCGCTCGTCGCTGCCGCGGACATTCATGCTGCGAGCGGCCTCGCTGCAGTTACCGGAGAGCATTACGCTGGGGGCCATTGGCTGGGCAGTTTCGCCACCTACC
>JBDTXL010000479.1:0-11225 GCA_040006195.1 Gemmatimonadota bacterium
GGCGGCGTCGACCTCGGCCGCTTTCACACGAATCCCATCCGCTTCATCACCGCCGGTCTCGCGATCAGCGCGGCCTTCGCCCTCGGCGAGGAGCTCGGCTGGCGCGGCTTTCTCGTCCCGAAGCTCGCGGAGCACTTTACCTTCGCGCGCACCGCGATCATCAGCGGCATCATCTGGGCATCGTGGCACGTGCCGCTCATAATCTTCGCTGACTACAACGGCGGCACGCCCACGCTCTACTCGATTGCGTGCTTCGCGCTGATGGTGGTCGGCATCAGCTTCCCGCTCGCGTGGCTCCGCATCAAGTCGGGCAGTGTCTGGCCCGCCGTGCTTTTGCACGCGAGTCACAATCTGTTCATCCAGGGTTTCTTCGACACCGTGACCATCGACACTGGCGTGACCAGGTATCTGCTCAGCGAATTCGGAGCAGTATTGGCGACTACAGCCGCGATCACCGGCTTTCTGTACTGGCGCTCCAACCGGCTGCATCCCGCGCTCTCGCCCGCCACGCTACGGCTGTAACCCGGGCTCGTCCGACGTCACGAACTCGAGGAAGCGCGATAGCTCCACCATGTCGCGCGTCATGAACCGCACCGAGTGCGACGATACCCGCGCGACGTTCGGCAGATAGGCGATGGTGCGTGACCGGTTCCGCATTATTTCTCTTCGCTCCCCGATCGTTTGAACGTTTCGCCGAATGCCTGCACTGCCGTCACGTGGCCCGCGCCATCGGGAACGAACGTCAGCTCGGTGATTCCCTCGAGATCGTCCTCCTTCACGCTACTGAAGTTCTCGTACGATCCGTGCTTGAGCTCACCGATGTCGAAGTTGACGAAGCGCGCGCGAAGTGCGCCCCCGGCGAGCGTCACCTGGATCGAGCCGTAGGTCGAGTCCACGTAGCTCCCGGTGTACCGGTCGAGCGGCAGCGACTGCTCGGCGCCGCCCGTCCTTGCCTTCGACGCCGCGGCGGCGGCGGCGGCCGCATGGGCCGATGCGTGCAGCGAGTCGAACAGCGCCTTCACATCGGCGCTCCAGTCGCGAGGGTGCGCGGATGGTGCGCTTCGATACATGTCGAAGACCTGGTACATCAGTGCGTGCCGAAGCTCCGCATGATCGAGATTCGCGAGGACGTACACGCCGACGTGGCGCTCCGGGAGCAGCCCGATGATCGCGCTCATGCCGTCGATGCTCCCCGTGTGCATCCAGACGGTCTCGCCGTGGAAGTCCGAAACGAACCAGCCGAGGGCGTAGCTGAAAAAATCCGGCTTCGAGAGGGAGAGCGCCGGATACTGCGACATCGGCGCGCGCATCTGTGGCGCGACGATCTCGTTGAACGTCGCCGCCGTGATGAGCCGACGATTGCCGACGCGGCCGCTATCGAGCATGAAGCGCATCCACTTCGACATGTCGGAGACGCTCGACCACACCGATCCCGCTGGCGCGATCGCGTCCGTGGTGCGCAACTTGACGAGGCGCACCGTGTCGCGCACGACGTCGTGCGGGCGCGCCACGTTCGGCTTTCCCGCGATGCCGGAGACGAGCGGTATCGACTCCGTCATCCCGAGCGGCGCGAAGATGCGCGTGCGGACGAACGTCTCCCACGGCAACCCGGAACGCTCCGCCACGAGTGCCCCGGCGATTCCGTACATCACGTTCTGATATTCCCACTGCGAGCGAAACGATGAGATGGGCTTCACGTATCGCAGGCGCCGCATCATCTCGGCCGGCGAGTACTGATTCTCCGGATATGCCCACAGCAGATCGGTGCCCGGCAGCCCGGTGCGATGCGTGAGGAGATCGCGCACGGTGAGCTCGCGCGTCGCGTACGCGTCGTAGAGTTGCAGGTCGGGGAAGTAGTCGGTTACATGGTCGTCCCACTTGAGCTTCCCCTCGTCCACGAGCATCGCGAGCGAAGCAACGGTCATTGCCTTCGTCGTCGACCCGATGGCAAAGCGCGTGTGCTCCGTTGCCGGCGCCGGCTTCCCGAGCTCGAGCACACCGTAGCCCTTCGCGAAGACGAGCGAGTCGTCCTTCACGATCGCGATCGCGAGCCCGGGAACGCGCCAGTCGTGCGCCGCGCGCGCGACGTACTTGTCGAAGGCAACGAGGTCGGGAGCCTGCGCCGACGCACCTCCAGTCGCCATGGCTGCCGCGAGCGTCAGGGCGCCAACTTGCAACCCAACCACACTATAGAAGCGGCTGGTCATTTGTGCTCCGCTGGTGCAATCATGACCCGATCGATCGGCATGGGACGCGGCGTGCGCTGCAGCGGATGCTCCTGCAGCATCTTGAGCGCCTCGGTCACTCCGCGCTCGAGCTGCGCGTCGTGTCCGCGCGCCATATCGGCGGGCGTATTCTCGACTTCGATGTCCGGCGCCACGCCTTCGTTCTCGACCGACCACTTGCCGTCGTTGCTATAGAATGCGAGGTCGGGCGCCGTGATCCCACCGGCGTCGATCGGGGCCGGAACGCCGAGCGTGCCCACGAGCCCGCCCCACGTGCGAGTGCCTACCAGCGGGCCGAGCTTCGCGACGCGAAAGTAGTAGGGAAGCGCGTCGCCTCCGGAGCCGGCCGATTCGTTGATGATCATCACCTTCGGCCCAAAGACTCCGGCCATCGGGGCCGTGATTGTTTTCCCCGCGCGCTCCGCGAAGTAGCCCATGCGTACTCGGCTGAGCTGCTGCACGACGTAGTCCGCCACCGCGCCACCCTGGTTGTATCGCTCATCGATGATGACGCCGTCTTTCTCCTGCTGCGCGAAGAAATATCTGTTGAACGCGGTGAAGCCGGCGCCGGAGGTGTTCGGAAGCCAGACGTAGGCGAGCCGTCCGCCCGACAGCTTGTCGACGAGGCGGCGATTGTCGTCGATCCATGCCTGTGTACGAAGCGCTTCGTCGTCCGCGATCGGCGTCACGCTGATTACCCACGACCCCTGCGTGCCCGGTGTCGAGCTCACGCGCACGCTCGTCGCCTTACCGGCTGTGCCCTCGAACATGCTGTAGAGATTCGCCGGCGATGTGACCGCGCGACCGTTCACCTCGAGAAGATAGTTGCCTTCGGCAACCTTTACCCCCGGCACATTGAGCGGCGCGCGCAGCCGCGGGTTCCAGCTCCCGGCAGTGTAGATGCGCTGGATGCGATAGCGGCCGCTCTCAGCGGAGAAGTCCGCGCCGAGGAGCCCGACCGATGTGTGCGCAGTGTCGGGGACATCCCCGAGCCCTTCGAGATATGAATGACCCACCGTCAGCTCACCGCCGACTGTCGCTATGAGATAGGCGAGGTCTGCACGATGCTGCACGTACGGCACGAAGGCGCTGTACTTGTCGTAGATCGCCTGCCAGTCGTTGCCATGCATCTTCGCATCGTAGAAGAAATCCCGCTGAGTGCGCCACGTCTCGCGATAGATCTCGGCCCACTCAGCGCGCGGATCGACGAGCGTCTCCATGTCATCGATCGCGAGCGCGCCCTCACCCGGCTTCGCTGGCTGCTCCGTCGAGACGATGCTCCAGTGATCGCCGCTGCTGTACATCAGCTTCTTTGCATCCGCCGAGATCATGAACGACGTGATACCCTCTGCAAACGGCTGCGCTTTTGAGCCGCTCAGCGAAAACTCGAGGAGCTGCAACGGCTGCTGACCGGCCTCGCCGGTGCCAGGCGCCTTCGTGTAGAAGAAGGTACCCGCGCCGCCGGCGACGAGATCGCCGTAGTCGCCCGGCGGTACTTCGAGCGGGACTATCCGACGTTCGATTCCGTCGAAGTCGATTCGCGTGAACGCAGCACTGTCGACGTGTGGTGGGGTGGCGCGCACGCTCACAGCCTTCGAGGCAGGCGGCTTCGGAGCTGGCTGCCTCTCCTGCGCCGGAGCGTGTGCGTCTACGACTCGTGGCGCTTCGTTGTTGAGCGCTGGCAGGAGAGGCGATGGCTCGCTCGCCGAGAGCACGGCGAGATAGATGTTCCGCCTCACCACGTGCTCCATCGAGCTCATGTCGAGCCATCCGGTGCCGAGGCCGTAGTTCGTGCTCGCGAGGAAGTAGAGATACTTGCCACCCGCATCGAACGCCGGCGCGATTGCATCGGCCATACCGTCGGTAACCTGATGGCTCTTCGCCGCGGACAACGAGTACACGAAGATCGCACGCAGATGGCTGTCGAGCGACCTCGAGTACGTCACCCATCGCGAGTCGGGAGACCATGACGCGTCGAAGCCGCGCCCCGGATCGTCGTAGCTGTCCGTGTCGATCTTGGTGAAGCGTCCGCTCGCCACGTTGACGGTCCAGAGTTGTGCTTCGGTATCGCGAAAGAGCATGTGCTGCGCGTCGGGCGACCAAACCGGGCGCGCGAAGTAGGCGTGCGACGGGAGCGCGATCGCGCGGGGCCTCGAATCGCCGCTCTGTTCGCCGATCATCAACTGATATTCTCCGCCCGCATCCGAGAGCCAGGCGATGTGACTACCGTCGGGCGACCAGGCGGGATCGCGATCGTGCGCGCCGGAGCTCTGCGTGAGATTCCGATAGCTGCCGTCCTTCGCGGCGACAGTGAAGATGTCGCCACGCGCCTCGAACGCCGCACGCACGCCGGTTGGCGAAAGGGAAGCTCCGGTGATCAACGACGCGACACGCTTCAGCTGTGGCCGCGCCCAGGGGAAATCACCCGTCGCGACGATGTCGAGCTGCCGTGCAGCTCCCGCCTTGATGTCGAGCAGGTGCACGTAGCCGGCCTGCTCGTACGCGATCGCATCCGCGCCGGCCGAGGCGGACATGATGTCAAAGTCGCGATGATGAGTCAGCTGCGTGAGCTGCTTGGTGTCGAGGTTCTGCGCGTAGAGATTGTTCGTGCCGTCGCGGTCGGAGAGAAAGTACAGCAAGTTGCCGATCCACATTGGATCGGTGTCGTTGCTGTCGTTCCAGGGAATTTTCTCCTCTGCCAGGCTCGCGAGGTTGATGATGCGAATGGGTTGCACGCGCCCGCCACGGTAGCGTCGCCACTGACTGCTCTGGCTCTCCCCCCACATCGAAGCGAACAGGGAAACGGAGAGCTGTTGATAGGCAATGCGCTTGCCGTCGGCGGAGAACGAGCCCGTGAATGCGCGAGGTATCGGCAGGAGCTCGGGCATTCCCCCCTCCCGCGCGATCGTCCAGAGACGGAGAAACGAATTCGCTCCTGGAGTGGGAAGCGTGCCGCGGCTCGAGCCGAATACCACGCGTCGCCCATCCGGTGTCCAGCCGCGCACGTAGTCGGCGCCGGGATGATACGTCAGTCGCTTCGCCTCGCCTCCTGCGACCGGCACGATGAAGACGTCGGTGTTTCCGGCAATCGTTGCGGAGTAGGCGAGCAGCGATCCGTCGGGAGAGAAGAATGGATCCGATTCCGCCGAGGGAGTGCTCGTGAGGCGGCGCGCGGTGCCGCCAGCGCGCGGCACTATCCACAGGTCGCCGCCGTACTCGAAGGCGACCATATCCTTGCTCACAGCAGGGCGGCGCAGGAATCGCGTTCCCTGCCCCGCCGCAGTTGCGGCCGGGGCGAAGAGCAGAAGAAGTCCGAGGAGTGATTGCTTCAAGTGCGTGTGCGTCATGCCAACCACCCTCGGAACCCGGATTGTTTATTGATCGATATTGCAGTAGCGGTGCGTATCGTCGTGCTCAGATGTTCGGATTGTTGATCCGCTCGATATCGGGAAGCGGGAAGCATGTCTGCGTCCCATACGTGCCACCCGATCCGTACGGCGAGCCGGCCACCGGTGTGAAAGGGAGATTGTAGCGGCGGAGATCACCGAGACGATGTCCCTCAAGGAAGAACTCGCGCTTGCGCTCCTCGACGATCTGCGCGAGCACCGCTGGGGCCGTGGGGCTCGACGGTGCATACACCGAGTTGTAGCCGGCTCGAACGTGAAGATCATTGATGATGAGAATCGCGCCTGGAAGATTGCCGGTCGCTACATCGTTTTCGGCGATGATCAGCTGCGCTTCGGACCACTTGGCGATCGTGATCGGCGCGGTCGAGGTCGCAGCCTTGTCGGGATATGCCACGACGGTGAAGCCGTCGGTGGCCGTCTGACCGGAGCTCGTGTACGCGACACGCGGATCGTGCTGTGTGTCGTAGATGTTCTGGAACGACGTGTCCACCGATGAAAAGAACGACGTCGTCGAGCTCCAGAGCGCATTCTGCCGTCGTGTGTTGACGGCATCGGACGACGTCTGCGCGATGAAGCCCACTGGGACGAGTTGCGCATCCGCCGCGGCGCCAGCGAGATCGCCGGCGTCCAGCTTCGCTCGCGCTCGTCCGAGCAGCGCGAAGCTCATGGTGTTTGCGTCCTCAGCGCGCGTTGCTGCCTCGACCGCAGTGTCGAAACGCGTGATGGCGAGCGCGAAGAGCTGCGCCGGCGTGAGCTCCGGACCGAGGTTGATCGCCGCGGAGCACATGCTCTCTCCCAGCAGTACGATGCTGTAGCCACCGTAGATCGAAGCCGTCGCGATCAGCTTCGACCGGTTCGGCACCTGCGCGTCCGTCCACCCTTCGAGCGCCGCGACCGCCGTGTCGGCCGATGCGCGCGCGACCGACAGTGGCGTGTAGATCCCGGGAATCTGCACCAGCACGCAATCGGTTGTTCCATACACGCCATTGGAGGGAAGATTTCTCGAGTCGTACTGGAAATCATCCGTTCGCGCGATTGCGTTCGACAGCTCGTCCGTGAACAGGGCGGTGCCGAGCGCATACCGCCCGAAGGCGCACTCGAAGTCCGCGCCGGCACCGTTGACGATGAGCTGCGCATTCGCCGGCACGAAGACGGTACTTCCGCCCAGCTGACTCGGGTCTTCCTGCTTGAGGCTCGTGAGGTCCTTGCAGCCAGCCGCCGCGAAGGCCACGCACAACCCCGAAATCGCGAGCCGCGCTGCTGTCGCGCCGCGTACGCGCATCAGAATGGATTGCTTCATGATCGATGAATCCCTTCCCCGCGATGAGTTTCGCATGGGTCAGAAGGTGATGTTGAGACTGGCAGTGATACGGCTGAGCGGGGGCAGAATTCCCTGGTCGAAGTTGATTCCTGCCACCCCTGCATTGGCGTTGTAGTTGATCTCCGGGTCCGGACCCCTGTAGTGCGTCCAGGTGTGCAGCTCGCGAGCGGCCAGCGTGAACGATGCCGTTCTCACTCCCGGAATGAAGCGCTCCGGGAGCGCGTACGTCGCCGATATCTCGCGAAGCTTTGCGAACGAAGCGTCTTCGATGAATTGGTCGTTCACGCCTGTCGTCGCGAGCCCCGGATCAGTCTCGGCCAGATACAGCGTCGAGTACTTCTCCGGGTGATAGTTGGCGTCACAGAGTCCGATACCGATCTCGCCCGCGCATCGAATCTCCTCGATCGCGTTGTACAGCTTGTTTCCGTGACGGAAGTCCACGAGCGCATACAGCCGGAGTCGCTTGCCGATGTTGAAGGTGTTCCCGATCGCGCCCGTGACGGTCGGCGTCGGACTGCCGGAGTAGAGGAGAGGTGCGACGTCACACGTCACCGCTCCGTTCCCCGCTCCACCATCGCACATCACATTCGTAGCGAAGCCGTCCGCACCGCGATCTGCGGATATGACGTGCTTCGCGAAGTAGCTGGCGATCGGGTAGCCGACAATGTTGTTCTGACCGATCGCTGCAATGCTGGGCAGGTCGCCAACGCTGATGATCTTGTTCTTCGCCGTCGCGATGTTCCCTGTGATCTCCCACGACCAATTCTGGCGGGTGATCGCCGCGAACGTCGCCTGCAGCTCGATTCCGTGATTGTTCACCTGCCCGAGATTCGCGAACTGCGTTCCGGGAAAGCCCGTCGATGGGGCGAGGGGCTGCTTCACGATCTCGTTCGTCGTGTGCTTGTTGAAATAGGTGAAGTCGAGCTCGAGTCGCTTGAACAGCTGAGCGTCGAAGCCGAGCTCGACCTCCTTGCCGCGCTCTGGCTGCAGATTCGCGTTTCCGAATGCGCCCGCCGTGATCGCGTTCGATCCGAGCGGGCCCTGAATCGGGATGTACGTTCGCAGCGCCGAGAACACGGCAGGGGCTCGCCCCGACTCACCGTAGGCAGCGCGCACGTGCAGCGTGTTGATGAAGCTCGAGTGCCAGAACGGCTCCTCGTTCACCACCCACGACGCGCTCACCTTGGGGTAGGTGATCCACTTGAAGTTCTCCCCGAACGCGCTGTTGTTGTCCACGCGCAGCGCGGCGGTCAGGAAGAGGCGGTCGTTCCATGAGATCTGCTCCTGCCCGTACGCGCCCACAGTCGTGTTGAGGATCCTGTCCTGCTTCGACTGAAAGGGCGTCGCCGTCGCGGAGATCGCCTCGACTCCCGGCGCAGGGAATCCCTGTCCGCCCAGGTAGCTCGTGTCGAGCTGCGTGCGGTAGTACTGGCCGCCGAGCGACGTCGCCGAGGAGATCGAGTTGCTCACCTTAAACGTCGCCGTTCCGGAGTAGTCAGCCGTGATCGTCGTGTTCTGACGAAGCACTTGTCCGATTTCGCCGGTCGCGGCAACGGGAGAAAGGTAGATCGCGAGATCCGCCGGCGCGAACCGCTCGAGTGCCTTGCCGTTGTCGCTCGTGTTGTCGATGCCGGCGATGAAGCGCTGGCTGAACCAGGTGGTCGGACGATGAGCAAAGGTGACGCTCCCCGTGAACCGGTTCGCTTCGTCGGTATTGTCGTACAGCGTGGTCGCAAGCTCCGGCGGCTCGTTCGGAAAGAAGCCGCGCGCCGCCGTGAACACGTTGATGTGACCGATCTCCGCGCCGAGCATCGACGACACACCGCCGTCGGTGCCGAGGTGGTTGTTGATCTTCACGTAGTTCAGGCTCGTTCCGACATCGAGCTTCGGAGTCGCCGCGATGTTGACGTTCGCGTGAGCGCTATACTGCCGCGCCTTGTTGTTCGACTCCACGCCCTTGTCGTCCTGCAGCGTCGACGACACGAAATACTTCACCTGACTCGCCCCTCCCGACAACGAGAGGTTGTACATCTGCGTTGAACCGTTGGTGAAGAGCGAGCGGCCGCTGTCGGCTTCCGCTTGTGGGCCGTTCCAGGCGGTGATGTCGCCGTTGCCATTGGGCGCGTAGTTGGTCGGCAGCCGTCCTTCGGGATTCCGAAAGAAGATCGAGCCGCCGCGGACGTTCAGGCCGAACACCGGCTTGTTCGATCCGCCCTTCTTCGTGATGATCTGAATGACACCGTTCGCGGCCTCTGTGCCGTAGATCGTCGCGGCCGCCGGTCCCTTGATGATCTCGATGCTCTCGATGTCCTGCGGATTGATGTCGTTGAGACGGTTCGCGACCTGCGCGTTCTGGCTACCGAGTGCGCCCGTGGTCTGCACCGGCCCCGTCGCCGACGAGTTGTCGACGCGAACTCCATCGACGTACAGGAGCGGCGTGTTGTTCAACCCGATGCTCGAGAGCCCGCGGATCTGGATGTTCGGACCCGAGCCGAGTCGGCCGGTGTTCTCCGCGATGGTGACACCCGGAGCGCGCGCTTTGAGCAGATCGCCAAGCTCCGGCGACTGCGACCGTTCGAGCACCTCGGGTGCACTGATCTTGGAGACGACGTTTCCGAGCGAGCGGCTTTGCTCACCGGCGACGGTGCCCGTGATGACGATCTCATCGAGCGACCTCGTGGCCGCGTGGAGTGAGAAGTCGGCGGTGACCTCCTGGCCGGCGACGACCGTCACCGACTGCCGGCGCGCGGTGTAGCCGATTCGCCGCGCTACTAACGTGTAGGTGCCGGCCGGTATCCCTGCGACCCGGTAGTGCCCCGCCTGATCAGCGATCGCGCCGAATCCTGTTTGCTCGACCGCGATCGTCGCGTTCGAGATCCCGGTAGTCGTCGCCGAGTCGCTCACGACTCCCACGATCGTTCCGGTCTGCTCTGCCTGCGCGCTCACTGCAGACACACCGCACACCAGCGCGAATGCGGCGATACAGCACGCCGCAATGAACGACCCTCGTGTTCTCCGCGACGCGCGCGGATCTGGCATCTGTGACATCACGTGCTCCTGTTGACTAAAGTAGCTGCCGATCACTGCTCCTTTCCCACCGTGGTGTGCCAACCGGGGCCGCGTACGACGCGCCCCGGCTTTGCCCCGGTGTGCCTGCCATCGCGAACCACTTCGACACCGTTCACGAAGACCTCGCGCACACCAGTCGAACCCTGATTCGGTTTCTCGTACGTCGTGTGCTCCTGGATCGTCGCCGGATCGAACACGACGACGTCCGCGTACATCCCTTCGCGCAGCAATCCGCGATCACGAATGAGCAGACGATCCGCGACGGCGCCGCTCATCTTCCGGATCGCATCCTCGAGCGAAAGCACGTGCTCATCGCGCACGTATTTGCCGAGGATGCGCGGATAGGTGCCGTAGGTACGAGGATGCGTGAACGTCGTCATGCTGTCGGGATCCGGACCGTCGGCGTCCGTGCCGATCTTCATCCACGGCTGCTTGAGCTGCATCGCGACGTTCTCGTCGCTCATGAGGAAAAAGATTGTTCCGATGTCCTGATGCTCCGTGAGCAGCAGATCCATCACGGTGCTCAACCAGTCCGTTCCGTTCCCCTTCATTACCTCTGACAGGCGATGCCCCGCCCACTTCTTGTTCTTCGCGTTCGTGAATGCCGTGAGGAGCACTCCCTCAGGCGTCGCCAGCTCGCAGAGGCTTTCCGCATACGATGTCGGATGCGCGATGTCGTTTCGGATCTTCGCGCGCTTCGCCGAGTCCGCGAGATTCTCGAACAGCTTTCCGTCCGCCGATGCCGACGGCGGCAGACATGCCGCGAGGCCAGTGCCGCCGGCCGTGTACGGATACATGTTCGCCTGCACATCCTGCCCGGCTGCGCGCGCCGAGTCGATTTTCGCGATGGCTTGGCTCGCCTTTCCCCAGTTCCGCTTTCCCGCCGCCTTCAGGTGATAGATCTCGACGGGCACGTGCCCCTTCTGCCCGATACGAATGGCTTCGTCGATGCCCTCGAGATAACGGTCCGCCTCGGAGCGCATGTGCGTGATGTAGACGCCGCCGTACGGCGACATCGCCTTCGCGATCTCGATGAGCTCTTCGGTGCTCGCGTAGTTCCCCGGCGGATAGATGAGCGCACTCCCCAGCCCCATCGCGCCGTCCTCCATCCCGTGTCGCATCGCCGCGCGCATCGAGTCGAGCTGCGCGGCCGGCGCCGCACCCATGTGCAGCCCCATCGCGTACTCGCGAATCGTGCTCGCG
>JBDTXL010000480.1:0-3079 GCA_040006195.1 Gemmatimonadota bacterium
AGGAAGTCGTCATCACGCGCCGCCTCTCGCGCAGCGGTGACAGCGAGTACATGCTGAACGGCACGGCGTGCCGTCTTCGCGATATTCACGACATGGTCCGCGGCACGGGGCTGGGCGCCGACAGCGGCGTCGTCATCGAAGCCCGGATGATAGACGCGCTTCTCTCCGACCGCCCCGATGATCGACGCGAGCTCTTCGAGGAAGCAGCAGGCGTCGGCCTTTACCGCGACCGCCGCCGCACCACCGCGCGCCGCCTCGAAGAGACGACCGTCGATCTGTCGCGCCTCGACGATCTCATCTCGGAAGTACAGTCGCAGGTTCGCTCACTTTCGCGCCAGCGCAAGAAGGCCGAGCGTCATGGTGAGCTGATGGCGCGCCGCTTCGTCGCCGAGATCACGCTCGTCTCGCGCGAGATGGAAGCGTGGCAGACGGAGCTCGCGAGCCTCGAGCTGCAGGTGACATCGCTGCGCGAGACGCTGCCGCTCGCCGAGCAGCGCGTGCACGAGGTCGAGCGGCAACGCGAGGCGGCGTACGGCGCTCGCACTGCCGCAGAAGCGGGACGCACGGAGCTCTCGCGCCTCGTCACCGAGCAGCGCGCGAACGCGAGCAGTCTCGAGAGTGAGCTCAAGGTCGCCGAGGAACGCCAGCGCAACGCGCTCGCGCGCCGCGAGCGCGCGCACGCGGAGCGGCGTTCGGGCGAGGAGCTCGGCAATCGTCTCGCCGAGGACCGGAACTCCGTTTCGCTGGAGCGCGGCGTACTCGAGGGCGAGCTTAGTGGTGCGCGCGAGACGCTTTCCTCGCGCACCAGCGCGGAGGAAGTCGCCCGCTCTGCCGTGTCGGGCGCGCGTCAGGCATATGAGCAGCACGAGCGGCGCACGCGCGAGCTGCGCGATGAGGGACGCCGTCTCGATCTCGATCGCGAGAGCGCCGAGCGGGAGCAGCGGGAGCTCACGCAGCGCGCGGAGCAGCTCGGCGCCGAGCGCGAGCAGATCTCCGAAGCGGTGACCGCCGCGGCAGACGAGCTCGCGCTCGCCGACCGCCACAAGCAAGAGGCCGACGCCGCGTCCGCCGAGACGGCCGCGAGCGTGACGGCCGCGCGCGCGGGCGCCGATGAGGCGCGCACGCGCGAGAGCTCGGCGCGCACGGAGCGACTGCGTGCGGAAGAGGGATGGACGTCGCTACAGGGAAAGGTGAATGGGCTCGAGGCGCTCGAGCGCGATCGCGTCGGACTCGCGCCCGCGGCCGCGCAACTGCTCAAGGATCGCGATCAGTTCGGCGATGGCGCCGTGCTCGGTCCTCTGTCCGACTTCGTGTCGACTGGTGCTGCGTCCGCGCAGGCCGTCGAGCGCTTCCTCGGCAACACCGTACACGCGATCCTCGTGCGCGACCGCGAGACCGCGGACTCGATCCGCGCGTGGCACTCGCGCGTGAATCCCGGGCCGCTGCTGCTGCTGCCGATGGACGCACCGCCGCAGGAGCAGTCGGCGTCGGGGACGCTCGCGGAGCTCGTCGAGACGGCGGAGCCCGCGAAGTCGTGGATCCGGACTCTCCTCGGCCACGTGAAGCAGGAAGAGGGCGGCACTGCTTTCGTCGACGCACGCGGTGCGGTGTGGCTGCCGGGTTCGGCGCCGGGCCCTGGCCCGCTGCGACGCCGCGCGGAGCTCACCGAGGCGCGCGCCTCGCTCGAGCGCGCCGATGCCGCGCGCGCTGGTCTCGCGCGCGAGGCCGACGCTGCGCGTTCGATGCTGCTCGAGACCGAGGCTGCGGTGGCGAAAGCGATCGAGGCGGCGAGCCTCGCGCAGCAGGGCGTGCGTCGCGCGGCCGAGCAGCGCGATGAGATCGAGCGCCGGCGGCAGCGTGCAGCGCGTGAAGCGGAGCAGCTCGACACGCAGCGCGAGCGCGTGCAGTCGCGCCAGCAGGAGCTCGTCGCGCGACTCGCGGATGTCGAGCGTCGCCGCGGCGAAAGCGCGGGCGCGCTCGAGCGTGCGGAGGCCGAGCTCGCGAGCACGGGCGCTCAAATGGGCGAACTGCAGCGCGCACAGGAGCTCGCGCGCGATGAGCGTGGCACCGCGCAGGTGAGCGAGGCGCAGCTGCTCGCGCGTCTGCAGAACGCCTCCGACCGCGAGCGCAGGCTGGAGGCGGAGGTCGCGACGGCGGGCACGCGTCTCGAGGCGTTGCAGGCGGAGCTCACGGACATCGAGCAGGCGGACCGCGAGCTCGCGCAGCACATGGCGACGTGGCGCATGGATCTCGACGCGCGCGCCGCGGCGCTCACCGATGCGCAGCGCAGGCTCGACGACGCCGAGCGTGCGGTACACGACGCCGACCTCGGCATGCAGGAGATCGAGCGCGCGGGCGACGCGGCGCATCAGCGCGCGCATTCGCTCACCGAGTCGCTGCACCACGCGGAGCTCCGCTTCACCGAGCTGTCGGGACGCCGCACCGCGATCCGCGAGCGCCTCGAGGCGGAGTGGCGCCGTCCGCTCGAGGAGATGCTCGCGGCGGTGCCGCCGGCCGATATCGATGAGCCAGTGCTGCGTGCGGAAGTCGCACAGCTGCGCGCGGAGCTCGAGAGTATCGGGCCGGTGAATGCGCTCGCGATCGAGGAGCACGCTGAAGAGTCGAAGCGACTCGACTTCCTCACGACGCAGCGTACCGATCTCATCGATGCGAAGAACTCGCTCCATCAGGCGATCAGGGAGATCGACATCACCGCGCGCGATCTCTTCCTCACGACGTTCACGCAGGTGCGCGAGCACTTCCGCCAGATCTTCATGACGCTCTTCGGCGGCGGCGACTGCGATTTACGGCTGGAAAGTCCCGACACACCGTTGGACTGCGACATCGAGATCCACGCAAGCCCACGCGGGAAGTTGACGCAGCGCATTCATTTGCTCTCCAGCGGAGAGCGCGCGCTCGTCGCACTTTCGCTGCTCTTCGGAATCTTCCTCACGAAGCCAAGTCCATTCTGCCTGCTCGACGAGGTCGATGCGCCGCTGGATGATCAGAACATCGGTCGGTTCGTACGCATGCTCAACCGCTTCAAGGACAAGACGCAGTTCATCGTCATCACGCACAA
>JBDTXL010000481.1:0-4946 GCA_040006195.1 Gemmatimonadota bacterium
TCCCACGCGTTCGTGGAGCGATCCTCGACGAGCTGCGTCGAATCGATCACGTTCCTTCTTCGATGCGCCGCCGCACGCGCACGCTTTCGACGGCGCGCGAGTCGCTTCGCCACGAGCTCGGCCGCGAGCCGATGGCGGAGGAAGTGGCCGGAATGCTCAAACTCGACCTCCCCGCGCTCTGGAAGCTCGAGGCTGAAGCCGAGGGCGCGATGCGGGTTGCCCTCGACGGCGCGAACAGCGATGACAGCGAGGATATCCCGCACGCGCAGACAACGGCGGCCGAAGACAACAACTCCGTGGAAGACCGCATCACGCTCGACCAGGAAACGGCAATCCTCCGCGAGACCATTCTTCGCCTCTCGCAACAGGAGCGCACCGTACTCACGCTGTACTACTTCGAAGAGCTCAAGCTGCACGAGATCGCGGCGGTGCTCGAGGTGACGGAGAGTCGCGTGTCGCAGATCCGTCAGAAGGCAATCGTCAAGCTCCGCGGCGAGCTTTCCTCGCTCCGCTCGCTGGTAGCCTGATCGCTACGCTCCGGCGCCGAGCGCCGGGATGACGAGCAGGTAGGCAACACCAGCGTCGCTCTCCTCCACGCCAAGGGCGATCGCTCCCGACGCACATTGGGGGAGCGCCCCGGTCGACGCAGCGTCGCCCACGAGCAGACGCACGACCCCGACCATTCCGTGCAAACCAAAGCGCACTCTGAGCGCGCGCGACGCGTGCGCGAGAGCGGCGTTCGTCGCGGCATCGAGCAGAAGAATCAGCTCGCGCTGCAGCCGAATTGCGTCGCCGAGCACGGGGCGCGATTCGTCGCCCGGCTCGACGGTGATGGCGATCGAGCGGCGCTCCGGGTGATAGCTGAGGAGCGCCATCGCGCCGGCGACGGCATCCGTGAGCCGCATCGCCTCCTGGCGCCCCGATTGCTGCGCCGACAGCGCGCGCATCTGCTCGAGCAGATCCTCGAGTCGTCGTGTCTCGACGCCGAGCATCTCCGACATCGCAACCGGATCATCACCGTCGACACGCAGCAGCTCGGCGATGGTGCCGATCGTCGCGATGCGGTTGCTCAACGCGTGCGCCAGCCCGCGCACGAGTGTCTCGCTCACGGCGGCCCAGGCATCGGCGAACGAGCGGGTTGCTCCGCGCTCCCCGGTGGGAAAAGCGTCGGACTCGACGCCCGCATGGGTCATGCACCTTCGACGCGCACGGCGCTCGCTCGCAACCCGCTCGACCACGATTCTAACATTTCGCATGCGCGCGCACGCTTCTAATTTGGAAAACGCCGCCCCGACAACCTTTCTTTTCCAGACGAAAATGACCGCACTCCCATCGCGTGCTGCCGCGCTCTCCTGCGCGCTCGCGCTCGCACTCGCCGCCGCTGGCGTACCGCTCCGCGCGCAGGCGCCTGCCGACCGAATCATTGACGGGGCGATCAAGGACAGCGCCGCGTGGAACCGTCTGGCGGAGCTCGTGGACACGTACGGTGCGCGTCCGGTGGGCTCGCCGGCACTCGAGAGTGCGATCGACTGGATCGTGGCGCAGATGAAAAAGGACGGTCTCGACAACGTCCACACCGAGCCGGTGATGGTGCCGCACTGGGTGCGCGGGCGCGAGTCGCTCATGCTCCTCGCTCCGCATCCCGCCCCGCTCCACATGCTCGGACTTGGCCGGAGCATCGGCACGCTCTCGGGCGGGATCACGGCCGAGGTGCTCGTGGTGAACGACTTCGCCGACCTGCATGCGCACGCGGCCCAGGCGAAGGGGAAGATCGTGCTCTTCGATCACCACTTCGATCCCGACAAGCCGCCCTTCGATGCCTACAGCGAGGCGGTGATCTATCGCTACGCGGGAGCGGACTCCGCGGCGGCGTATGGCGGGGTAGCGGCGCTGGTGCGCTCGGTGACGTCGCACTCCCTCGGCACGCCGCACACGGGCGCGATGGGCTACGGCGACACGACGGCGAAGGCGCACCACGTGCCTGCCGCCGCGATCACGCTCGAGGATGCGGACATGCTCCATCGCATTCAGAATCGCGGTCAGTTGATTCGCGTGACGCTCTCGATGGAGGCGCACATGCTCCCCGATGCGCACTCGCGCAACATCATCGCCGAGGTGCGCGGGAGCGAGCATCCGGACGAGATCATCGTGCTGGGCGGCCACATCGACTCGTGGGATGTCGGCCAGGGCGCGATGGACGATGCCGGCGGCTTCGTCTCCGCGTGGGAAGCGCTGCGACTGATCAAGCAGCTCGGCCTCAAGCCGAAGCGCACGATCCGCGTGGTGGGGTGGGTGAACGAGGAGATGGGGAGTCGCGGCGCGGATGCGTATCGCGATGCGCATCGCGCGGAGCTGCCGAAGACGAAGTTCGCGCTCGAGTCGGACAACGGAGCGTTCACGCCGAAGGGCGTGCGTCTCACGGGTCCGGACTCGCTCCTGCCGGTGGTGAAGGGCTTCCTCGCGCCTCTCGCGCGCATCGGCGTGACGCAGGCGACGATGGGCGAGCCGGAAGCCGACGTCACGCCGCTCGTCGAGGCCGGAGTGCCAGCGCTCTCGCTCGACATCGATGCGTCACGCTACTTCTGGTACCACCACACCGATGCGGACATGATGAGCGCCCTCGACCCGCATCAGGTGGGGCTGTGCGTAGCGACTATGGGTGTGGTGGTGTGGGGGGCGGCGAACCGGTAACGGCCGCTCCTCAACTCACCGCCCGCAACGTCCAGAAGTCCGCCGAGAGATCCGTGTTCGTGAAGTACGCATACGGCATCGTCCCGTAGCCCTTCTTTCCCCAGCTCGTGCCCCACGAGTTGCGCACGATGAAGCGCTTCGCCGGATTGTCGTAGCCCACCACGCACATCGCGTGGCCGCCGAGCGTGCGCTCCATGCCGCCGGGCATTGGCACCTTTCCCGTGCGCGTCACGGCGTCCGACTCGAACGACTCGTACACCGAGAAGCCGAAGATGAACGGGTAGCCCGCCGCCACGCATCCGCGCATCTCGGCGACATCCTGCTCCACGCGCATGTACGTCGTACCCAGATGCTTCTTCGCCTCCGCGTAGCACTCCGGCGTCGGCTTGTCGGCGAACCTCGAGAGCACGTACGGCCACTGCGGCTCGGGGCACACGCCCTGCTTCGCGATCGTCTTCATCCCGTCACGCAGCTGCGCGCCAGCGTCCTCATCAACCGTGCGCTCGATGACGCGCTCGTTGTAGTAGATGAAGAGGCGCGACGGCATGAAGCGCGGCTCCTTCTGCTTCAGAAGCTCGAACTCGAACGCGCCGCCGATCGCATTCGCCGTGCAGGAGCCGAGCTGCCCCTGGTCGTACACCGCAGGCATCTGCGGACGTAGATTGACCCTCGGCGGCAGCGCCCTTGCCGTCACGCGTCGCGGAACCCTGAACGCGAAGTCGCGCTGGTCGGGAAGATCGGGAACCCAGCCGTATCGCTTGATCGTGAGCTTGCGTGGCATCGCCATCTGCGCCTCCTGTCGCGTGAACGCTTAACGTGTGCAGTTCACCGCGAGCGCGCTAGCTCCGCGAGCACCTCACGCGCGACCGGACCGAGCAGCGCGGGATCATCCACGATGCGTCCAGCGGGAAGGACGCCAGCCGCATGAATCGCATCCCGCGTCATGTCGTTCGTGATCGCGACGCAGCGCATTCCCGCGGCGATCGCCGCACGCACCCCCGGCAGCGAATCCTCCAGCACGAAACAGTTCCGCGGCATCACATCCATTCGTTCCGCGATCAGAAAGAAGATCTCCGGCGATGGCTTCGCCTCGCGCACATCCTCGCGCGTACAGAGAACATCGATTTCTGCGGCGAGCCCGAGCCGCTCGAGTACCAGCATCGCGTGCTTGCGATGCGACATCGTTGCGATCCCCACCGGGAAGCCCGCGCGCCGCACCTCGCGCAGCAGCGCCGTCGACCACGGATACTCCTGCTCGCGAATCAACCGCTCGTCCTCGATCATCGCCTCGTAGATCGCGAGCCTGAGCGCCATGTACGCATCGAGCGGCGTCGAGACGCCGAGCTCCGACATCCGCTGCGTCGCGTGCGAGGCGAGCCCGAAGCGCGCGAGCAGCATCGCGGCGACCTCCTCGCGCGAGTGTCCGACCATTTCGTTGTACGCGGCGATGATATCCTGCGCGCGAACCGTCTCCGGGCTGAGCTCGACGGCTGCAAGCGCATATGACCGCGCCTTGAGCGCCTCCGTCTGCACGAGCGTTCCATCGAGGTCGAAGATCGCGCCAACGCGAGTGGTCGCCACGTCGAAGCTTCAGCGCGTTCGCGAGGACATCGACGGCGTCGACGTCGGCGATTCCGTGAGTCCGATCGTGGCGACCCAGTAGAAAGCTCGCCCCACCGGACCGGTCCAAAGCCGATGCGACAAGGGCGTGGTCGTCGCCGCTCCGATGACGTCGGCAAGAACGAGCAACACGACGGTCATTATTGCCACCGCGCCAACGACCGCGATCAGCAGTTCGGTGCGGCCAACTTCGTATATCCCGTTTCCCAGATACGTGCGGTGCACACGCACCCAGGTGAGCACCAACGCGGCTGCGATAAGGCCCACGCCAAGCCCCCAGGCGCGGCGACGCCTCCGCTCGCGCCATCGCGGCGCCAGCGTTCGCTGCGCGCGTACGGCTCTTCGCTCGACATTCGCCGCGACGACCGCGCGACGAAAGGCGGCGTAGCCAAATCCCTGCTCCGCCAGCGCGCGCACGCCGGCCACCAATCGCCAGACCAGCGCGACGATGATCGTGATGACCAGCGCGGCAAGCAACGCTCTGTCGGCGTCGTAGCGCGCGAGGCGCACGATGAGCGGGGAGGCCCACGCGAGCGCAATCGCGCCGATGCCGAGCGCCGGTGCAAGAGAGAGAAAGAGCCGGATCGACGGCGCGACGTCGGGACGCATGGCCCGCAAAGCGTCCAGTGCTTCCA
>JBDTXL010000482.1:0-1701 GCA_040006195.1 Gemmatimonadota bacterium
CGCGTGCAGCCCGTTCTTGTTCACGATTTCGACCGTTCGTTCCAGCATCATGTGGCAACCGAGTGAAGAGCGAGTACGACGACGATCAAGAGTGCGACGCGCCATCCGTCGACGCGGCCGTGGAGCTTGACGAGTGCAAGGCCGAGGAGCGCGGCAATGGCGAGGAGAAAGAAGACGAGGGCGTGCGGGCCAAGTGCCGTGCGTCGCGCCGCGTCGGCGATGGGCATCTCGGAGTGTCCGAGGATGCGAGCTGCTGCGAGCGGGAGCGCGAGCCCGGATAGTCCCATCACCGCGCGTGCCAGATACTCCGGCCCGCGGCGGAGAATCGGCGTTGCGAGCGAGCCGGCGACGCGCTTCCCATGCGTCCATCCGGTGTTGAGCCCCCACACGCGCAGTCCAATATGTCCCGCGTTGTAGATCACGAGAAAGAGCGTCGACACGAGTACCGGACCTCCGCCCAGCCCATACGCGAGGAGCGCCACGAGCACCGTGAACGGGAGCCATCCCGCCCACACTAGCCGGTCGCCGACGCTGCCGAGCGGTCCGCAGAGGGCGATGCGAAAGCGCTCGATTTGGGCGGGAGGAAGGCTTTCGTCGAGCTCCACACGCGCGAGAGCACCCACGGCGACCGCCGCGAGATAGGGATGCGCGTTGAAGTAGTGCGTCTCGCGCGCGAGCGCCTCGTGGTACGACTGTCCTGCGCGTCCGCCCGGAAGATTTCGCAGTGCCGGCTCGACCGAAAAGCCGATCCCTGTGCCGAGCATCGTCTCGTAGTTCCACGACGCCTGCACGGCGAGCATGCGGATCACCATGCGAGTAGCCGTGAAAAACGGCAGCGGGCGTACGGTCTGATTTTCCATCAGGCGCGCAACAGCATCGCGCAGCCGATCGCGAGCCCACCGATGAAGAACCACGGTCCGTGCCTGGATCCGTGCGAGAGCTTCCATGCCGCACTGCCGGCGATCGACACGGCAACGGCGACGAGCACCGCGCGAATGGTCGCGGAGTCGCCATGGCCGTTCGCGATTGCGATGGCCGTGAGCGGCACGAGCAGTGCGAGCGCGAGCGCGGTGAGTACGAAGCCGCGCAGCAGATCGGCGCCGAGCCCGCGCAGCTGCAGCCACGTGACGACGCTCGCGTCGCCGGCTTCGAGTGCCGGGAGCGCGCGCTTGGTCCATCGTCCGTTCAGCCTGCGCAGTGCGTACATGCTCCACCCTCCCACCCACGCCGTGATCATCGCACCCAGCATCGCGAATAGCAGCGCGCTCGTCGCGTCGCCTTCGCGCGACACGTAGAGCGCTCCTCCCACCACCGACGCCGTTCCCCACTCCGGATATCGCGACGCGCCGACGGGGAGCGTCTCGAGCGCCATCATCTCCAGAAAGACGCCCGCCAGAAGCCCATCGCTAGCGCTTCCGCCCAGCGTACCGGCGATCGTCGACGCCACGATCGGGCGCGACAGCATCGCCTGCGGAAAGCTCACGACATCGAGTCCGAGGAAGGCCCCGAGCAGCGCGAACATCAGGATCATCGTCAGCGTCATGCGGCGCCTGCCTCTCCCTTCCCGTCGAGCAGCGTGCTCAACGGAATCGGTCGCGAGGCAGGCACATCTCGAGCAGTGACCTCGACGCCGCGGCGCTCGAGATCGAGAAGCGCGTGCACTTCGTCGCCGGTCAGATAGAGATAGCGCAGCCGCTCGAC
>JBDTXL010000483.1:0-10408 GCA_040006195.1 Gemmatimonadota bacterium
TAGTCGCCGCGGTACAGCTCCGCGCGCGCGATCTGGTTCGCCTGCTCCGCGTCGGTCTCGTTGTTCAGGTAATACTCGGTGATGAACTGCTGCACGATCACGTTGAGGTTCTCGGGATCGAGCAGCGTCGTCTGCATCCGCGCGATCTCGCGGCGCATGATGGCGAGCACCGAATCCGGATACACCGTGGTGACGTACAGTCCGCCGGATGAGATCGCGCGCTCGACGAATGGCGCGGACACGTCGTACGTCAGGTTGCGGCGCACCCGAATTTCGGTGAAGAGCCGTCCGCTCAACACCGACGTCGCGATGCGGAGCGCCTGGTAGTCCGAGCCCGTGGAGCGGGGGCCCGGGTAATAGCCCAGAATGTAGTTCGTCGGCAGCGCGCGCTGCACGAAGATTGCGTCGGCCGGGCGTACGACGGGATCGGGCGGCGGCGTCCACTTGTAGTGGCCGCGCGGAAGGGTTCCGAGCGTGGGCAGGATGAGCTTCTCGAGTCGCGCGCGCTCGATGTTGCCGACGACGACGAGTAGCATGCGCGACGTGACCATCTGCGTCGCACGATACTTCTGCAAATCGGCGACGGTGATCGATGAGAGCGAATTCACGTCGCCGGTGGCCGGCATTGCATACGGCTGGCCGGCGAAGAGAAGGCTGTCCGCGAGCCCTTGCACGAGATCGTCGGGCGAGTCATTGCGCTGGCGCACTCCGGAGAGCACCTGCGCGCGAATGAACTCGACGTCGGCCGGCGCGAGCGTCGGCGCCATGAGCCGGTCGGCGAGGATCGCCCACGTGCTGTCGAAAGTGTCGCGGGTTCCGCGGAAGCCGAACACGGTCCAGTCATCGCGTGGCTCGACGATGATCGTGCTGCCGAGCGCCGCCATCCTGGAGGTGAGCGCATCACGGGAGTAGTGCTTGGTCCCACGCTCCGACGCCCAGAGCAGCAGCGGCTCGGTGCCGGCTGTTTGCGGAGTCGACTGCTGGTTGCCGCCCAGCAGATAGAGATTGGCGGCGACGACATCGTTGGCCGCGTTGCGACGCAGGATGACGTGCACTCCGCCGACATCGAATACCGAAGTGGAGGTGTCGGTGCTCGCGCGCTGAGCGGAGGCCGGGAGCGCACCGCCGAGTATCGCGAAGCCAGCGATGACCACGCGAGCGTCGAGGGCGCGGCTCATTGCACACCTACGACGTTCGCATGCTCGCCCTGGACCAGCTCTTCCTTCGTGAGATTGAGCTGCTTCCGGTCTTCTGGCGAGAGGAGGACGCCGGTGACGTGCGGCTTGCCGACGATGTAGCTGTGCGCGTACGCGCGCAGATCAGCGGGGGTGCGTCGCGCCATGTTGTCGATGTATCCCATGTAGTAGTCGAGACCCGCCACGCTCCACCAGAAGCCCAGCTCGTGCGCAAAGCCCGATGCGCGCTCGAGGCCGAGCACCGTTCCAACCTTGCGCTGCTGCTTCTGCGGTCCGAGCTCGGCGACGCTCATGTAGCCGGGCTTGTCGAACTTTGCGATCTCCTCGTCGAGCGCGGCGAGGGCGGGGCGCAGCTTGTCGGCGGTCGTCTCGCCGCTGATCGTGATCGGTCCGGTCTGATTGAGCGTGTAATAGTTCACGAGCAGCGAGTGCCAGAGCCCACTGTCGACGAGGCGGCGCTGGAACGCGGAGCCGTCCTGATTGAGGATGCCGGAGAAGACGTCGGCTGCGTACGTCGCATCGGGATCCTTCCCGACGCTCGGGCCGAGCCACTGCATGATCACGGCAACGGTGTTCACGGGCTGCTCGACGATCACCGCGTCGTTCCCCTTGAGCGGCGGAATGGGCGGAATGGGATTCGCGATGAACGGGTCGGCGCCGCGCGCAATATTGCCGTAGATCTTCTCGGCGAGGTTGAACACGGTGTCGGGAGAGACGTCGCCGGCGACGATCAGCGCCGCGTTATTCGGAACGTAGTAGCGATGCTGGATGATCCGCATCTTCTCGGGCGTCGTCGTGCGCACGATGTCGCGATCCCCGATCTTGTTCTTGCGGCTCCACTCGGTGGTGTAGAGCGTCTTCCCCATCCGCTCATCGAGTTTGAAATACGGGCTCGACTCCTGGCGGTCGTATTCGCCGAGCACGACTTCGCGCTCCGGCGCGAGCTCCTCTTCGCGGAAGAGCGGCGAGCGAAATGCGGATGCGAGGAAGCGCATGCCGCCGACGAGCGAGTCCGCGGGAACGGTGAGGTAGTAGTTCACCACCTCTTCCTGCGTCTGTCCGTTGAACACGGCGCCCAGCTCCGCGGCGCGATCGATGAACTGCTCGGGCTCAGGGTAGTCCTTGTTGCTCTTGAAGAACATGTGCTCGTAGAGATGCGCGAGTCCTTCGTATTCGTGCGTCTGCGTGAATGAGCCGTTGCGCACGTCCAGCTCGACGGTGGCGAGTGGCACACCGTGATTCTCGACGACGATCACCTCGAGGCCGTTCGAGAGGATCTTCGTGTGAATGATCTTTTCGAGCTTGGCACGCTGCGTGAGCACCGCGGGAGCGGGCGCCGCTGGCGCAGGACGCGCGGGCTTCGTCTTCTGCGCAGGGAGCGTGATAGCCGCGAGCGCCAGCGCGCTTGTCATCGCGCAGCTGCGAATGGTCGAGCGAATCAGCGAATTGGACATGCGGGAAAGCTAGAGGGGGAAGGAGAGCTTTTCATACACTGTTTATGACGATCGGTGCCCATAGTACGTACTGCTGTTGGACTGCCTGTCTGGGGAGTCTTTTGCGCGAGTCGCACGTTTCCATTGTAGCCATCGCCAAGCTCCCGCTATCCTCCCATCCATGACGATATCACTCGTGTTCAGTAATTCGAACTGGCGTCTTCGGGCATGCCGCAACGCGGCACGTGTCGGAGCACGAGGGTGCGTTCGCCGATAGCGTGTTACACTCGCGCGACCCGTCGCCCTTACGTGCCGTTACGTAGGGGCGATTTCTTTTTTGTGTACTTCACCTCGGAGCCACCATGTTCGGATTCAGGGCAATCGCAGCAGCGGCATCGGCGGTCGGCTTGATGACTTTCCAGCCCTCTGCAACGCTCGTCTCGGCAGATCCCCGCGACCTCAAGGCGACGGAGTCAAGGTTCACGAGCACGTTCCAGGGCGTCGACGCCGACGGACAGACGCTCGTATGGTCGAGCGATTCACCGAAGTCCGCATCCGGCTTCGTCATCCGCATCCGGCCGATGGGGAGCGCACTCAGCTCGGCCGAGTCGGTGTGGCCGGTGAGCGCGACGATGACGACGCGCGACAGCTCGGGTGCCCCCAACGAATCGACGCTGTATGGAATCATCGACTGGTCGAAGCAGGAGCTCAGGCTGCACGGCGACTGCGAGAGCGGCTCGAAGTCGGGGAGCTCGGTCACGGCGTTGGGCACGTTCACGCACTTCGATGTCAACGGCACGGTCGACATGCTTCCCCTCACCGCATCGCGATGAGCCGCGCGCGTGATCACGCGCGTGCGCTCAGGGCGGCGAGGTTCGCTTTGAGGATGAAAGAGATGAGCTCCTCCGCGGTGGACGACGAGAAGGTGCGCGCATTCGGGAGCATGCGTCCGCCGACGTCGTGCTCGCGGCCTGCATCGCGCAGCCAATCGCGTGCGCCGCGGGTGACGTAGGTCGGCGCACTGGCGGGGATTGCGGCGACGTCGTCCGTGTCGACGATGAGCACGCGGAGATTTTCCTTTCCCTTCGTATTCTCGAAGAAGGCAAGCAGCGCATTCTTGAATTGCGCATCGCGCACGATGACGTAGACAGGCTTGCGCAGCAGGAGGCGCCATTCGCCTCCGATCAGATCCGTGCGCACATCGGCGATGATGCAGGGCTTTTCGAGCTGCGCGGCAATCTTTCTGACGAGCGTCTCGTGCGCCGGTGTGGTCACGAGCAGATCTGCCTCGCGGACCTCCGGCGGACGTACGGTGCCTCCAAGCTCGTCGAAGCCCACTGCTGATGCCTCGAAGCCGTAGTCCTCCACGAGCTCCGTGCACATACCGGTGCGCTGATCGGTTACCGCGTGGATGACCACCGCGCGCAGGCGCATCGTCTCGGTGGCACGACGCAGCGAGTCGATCACCCCCCGCATCGACATATCGCGTGCGCGGCCCTGCATGAAAATCCCATGCAGCCAGTGCTCCGGAGGCATCGGCTCGCGCACTGCACCGACGGTGGCGTTCGCGACGTAGATCCCGCCGCGAGGGCGCATCTCGACGAGCCCCTCCGCCACCAGTTGATGGTACGCAGCGACCACGACTCGGTGATCGACGTCGAAGTCCGCTGCGAGCTCGCGCGTGCTCGGCAGTCGGTCGCCCGTCGAGAGCGAGCCGGCGTTGATTCCGAGTCGGACTCTCCTTCGCAGCAGGTCCGCGATTTCCTGACGCCGTTCCATGACTTTCTCCGTTGGAGCGACCCGACACCGGGCTCAGCTAGCCCGTTTGAACAGTTGACCTATCCTCTACGCGGTAGGGCGAAGGTTGGATCCGTTGTGTGCACATTGCATGCTACAGAATTGAGAGTGACACACGTCCTGTTCGTACCTTTCGCATCAGAATGGCCCCGTATATGCGTTCTGTGCGCAACAATACTATGCTCGCCGGGGCGTGCCGCTGGCCGCACCATGTCGGGTTTACAGAAGCCAGCGGATTCTCAGGAGGAAGGGCATGGCTCAAAAAAATACTTTGGTGATCTCGTCGGCCGATCAGCTTCTGGAAGCGCGCACGCGTCGCGACTTCCTCAAGGTGCTCGGCGTCGGCGGCGTCATGGTCCTGCTGCCCACGGCGCTTGCGGCGTGCGGCGACAACAACGCCGTGACGGGTCCACGCCCGGGTTCGGGAAACGCGCTGACGATCGATTTTGCGAATGGAGATTTCGCGGTCCTTCAGTTTGCGTACGCGCTCGAGCAGCTCGAAGCGGATTTCTACACGAAGGCGGTCGCGCAATTCGGAAGTTCCGGACTCTCCGCGGCAGAGCAGGCGACGCTGGCCGACATCAAGAATCACGAGATCATTCATCGCGAATTTCTGAAGGCTGCGCTCGGAGCCACGTACGGCTTTACGATCACTACGACATACCCGGCCGTGAACTTCAGCAGCCGCTCGTCCGTGCTCGGCACCGCCGCCACCTTCGAAGATCTCGGCGTTGCCGCCTATAACGGCGCCGCGCAGTATATCTCCAGCACCGATTACCTGACCCTCGCAGGCAAGATCGTTTCCGTCGAGGCGCGTCACGCCTCCGCGATTCACGATCTCATCGCACCGAAGACCAGCGCTTTCGCGCCGAAGACCTTCGATGATGCGTTCAGCCCGACCAAGGTCGCAGGTATGGCTCAGGGTTACATCGTCGACAAGCTCGCATTCGCGAACGCGCCCAGCACATTCGTGCAGGGCCCCAACAACAACGGTTGAGGAGCCCTTCATCATGGATCAGAAGACACTTTACGATACGATCGACCCCGAAATTCTCACACGCGTGAATGCGCGGCAGGAAGAGATCTCCAAGGGCGCATCGATCAATTCCAAGCTCGCAGCGGCGCTCGCGCTCGGCTCCATTCCGGTCGCGCTCGCTGCTCTCACGAAGGATGTCTTTGCCCAGGCACCGAGCGATGTACTGGACGTGCTGCAGTTCGCACTGCTGCTCGAGCAGCTCGAGGCGGAGTTCTACGATCGCGGTGTAGCCGCGAGCGGCCTCATCGATGCGGGCGACATGGCGATCTTCGCGCAGATCAAGGCTCACGAAGATGCGCACGTGACTGCGATTCAGGCGCTCATCACCGGCAAGGGTGCGACGCCGAATGCGAAACCGACGTTCGATTTCACGGCACACGGCGCGGTAGCGGGCTTCAATTTTTCCGCAGGCCAGTATGAGACGTTCAAGGCACTCGCGCAGGCGTTCGAGGATACCGGAGTGCGCGCGTACAAGGGCCAGGCGCCGCGACTGATCAACGACAAGGCCGTCCTCACGGCTGCGTTGACGATTCATGCGGTGGAGGCGCGCCACGCGTCCGAGATCCGTCGACTGCGCGGGCTCAAGGGATGGATCACCGGCGCGAGCCGCGACGATCTTCCCGCGTTCACGCAGGGCATCTACGATGGCGAGGACAACGTCATGCAGGGTGGCGTGGATGTGAGCTCGCTGTCCCTCACGGCTTCGAATGGCGGAGTCGATGCGGCAACACAGGCGTTCGATGAGCCTTTGACAAAGGCGCAGGTTACGGCGATCGTGATGCCGTTCATCGCCACGTCGTAAAGCTCGAAAGGGCGGGCGGCATCCGATCCGGGTGCCGCATCGTCGTTCGGTACGACCGTTGCCTTTATCGTTACTGAATCAACATCTCTCGCTTCGAGGCTCGCATGTTTGGAATCGGACCGGAAAAGATCTTGCTGCTGGGAATCGTCGTGCTGCTGTTATTCGGCGCGAAGCGCATTCCCGAGATCGGATCCTCCTTCGGCAAGGGGATTCGCGAGTTCAAGAAGAGCATCGGCGACAACGGCGAGGACATCGCCGCCCGCGCCGAGCTCCGCGCTCCGGCGCGCGAGATGGAGACACCGGTGCGCTCCGAAGCAGCCAAAGAGCCGGAGTGGCAGCCCCGCCGGCTCGGCTCCTGAACTGCGCCCGATCGGGCGCGCTTTCATTCATAATATAGGGAGATCCACCTGATGCACGCAGTTCGATATTTCACGACGGTCGCGATCGTCGTGCTCGCCGCAGCATGCACGCGTGCGTCGAAGAGTGCCGATTCAACCTCGACTCCCGCCGATACGACCGTCGTGGCGCCGGCGATGATGCCAGCCGCCGGTGATTCCGCGCCAATGGCCAAAGCCGACTCCGACATGCAGGCTGTGCTCGACCAGCTCGCAGCGCTGCATGGCAGGCCGATCGAGACGTTGACGGCCGTCGAAGCACGCAAGCAGCCGACGCCGACCGATGCGGTGAAGGCGCTGCTCGTGAAGATGGGGAAGCCGACGACGCCGCCCCCCGGCGTGACAACAGTCGATCGCGAGATCACCGGCGCGGCGGGTACTATCAAGGCGCGCATCTACACGCCGGATCAGGGAACGAAGCCGCTCCCGGTCATTGTGTACTACCACGGCGGCGGATTCGTGATCGCGACGATCGATACGTACGACGGCGGCGCGCGTGCGCTGTCCCGGATGGCGAAGGCGATCGTGATCTCGGTGGAATATCGGAAGTCGCCCGAAAGCAAATTCCCCGCTGCGCACGACGATGCGTTCGCGGCGTACAAGTGGGCGATGGCGAACGCCTCGAAGATCGGCGGCGACTCGTCGCGGATGGCGCTGGCAGGTGAAAGTGCCGGCGGCAACCTCGCGGTGGCGACGGCGATGGCCGTTCGCGACGCGAAGCTCCCGCTCCCGAAGTACGTTCTTTCGGTTTACCCGATCGCGCAGCCGGACACGGAGACGGCGTCGTACAAGGAGAACGCCGCCGCGAAGCCGCTCAGCCGCCCGATGATGGAATGGTTTCTGAAGCAATACGAGCGCACTCCGGCAGACGGCATGGACCCACGCATCAACCTCGCGGGCGCGGATCTCAAGGGCCTGCCGCCGGTGATGATCATCAACGCGCAGATCGATCCGCTGCGCACCGATGGCGAGATGCTCGAGAAAAAGCTCAAGGCCGACGGCGTCACGGTGGAGCGGAAGGTTTATCCGGGCGTCACGCACGAGTTCTTCGGAATGGGCGCGGTCGTCGCGAAAGCGAAGGACGCGGAGCAGACGGGCGCGTCGGCACTGGCGGATGCGCTGGCGAAGTAACCACGCGCTCGTCCGGATCGTAGACTGAACGGGCGCTCCGCGAGATGCGGGGCGCCCGTTCGCGTATAGCTTTGGTTTACCTCAGCCCAACAAATCGCGATGAAGCTCACCCCGGTCGGCCCTCACGACAAACTCTCTCTCGGCGACAAGGCGGCGCTCCCTCCGCGCTCCCTCGACGCGAACGACGACACGCTCGAGAAGAAGATGCAGAAGCTGCGCGTTCGGCTCGACGAGCTGCAGAACGCACTCTACGCGGAGTCGAAGCAGTCGCTGCTCGTCGTGCTGCAGGCGCGGGACGCGGGAGGGAAGGACGGCACGATACGGCGCGTGTTCACCTCCGTGAATCCGCAGGGATGCTCGGTGACGGCATTCAAGGCTCCGTCGCACTCCGAGCTCGCACACGACTATCTCTGGCGCGTCCACGCCGCGGTTCCCGCGCACGGGTTGATCGGGATCTTCAATCGCTCGCACTACGAGGACATCCTCGCGGTGCGCGTGCACAAGCTCGCGCCGAAGAAGGTCTGGAAGGCGCGCTATGAAGAGATCAACGAGTTCGAGCGATATCTCACGCAGAACGGCGTCACGATCCTCAAGTTCTTCCTGCATGTCTCCAAGGAAGAACAGCGCGTCCGGCTGTGCGAGCGCCTCACGGACGAATCGAAGAACTGGAAATTCCAGGAAGCGGATCTGAGCGAGCGCGATCTGTGGGATGACTACACGGCCGCGTACACGGACGTCTTACGGAAGTGCAGCACCAAATACGCCCCGTGGTTCATAGTACCGGCCGATCGCAAGCACGCCCGCGACTATTTGGTGCTGGACAAGATCGTCTCGACGCTCGAGCGGATGAACCCGAAATATCCGGCGGCGGATCTCAAGACACTGAAGCTGCTGACGAAGTTGGAGGCGTAGCGGAGCCGCTTCGTTCCTGATCCGCCTCGAAGAGCGCCGTCGTCAGATATCGCGCTCCCGAGTCCGGCGAGATGCACGCGACACGCTTTCCCGGGCCGAGCTCGCGCGCGATTGAGAGCGCTACGAATGTGATCGCGCCGGTCGACATCCCGACGAAGAGTCCCTCCTCGCGCGCGAGCCTGCGCGCGAGAGGGAAGGCATCCTCTTCCCACGCGGTCACGATCCGATCGACGACGCTGCGGTCGAAGTTGCGCGGAACGAAGCCCGGCCCCATCCCCTGGAACTGATGCGTGCCGCGCTCGCCGCCGCTGAGCACCGGTGATCGCGCCGGCTCCACCGAGATCACCTGCGTTTTTGGTGAGCGCTCCTTCAGATAGCGGCCCACGCCGCTGATCGTCCCGCCCGTGCCCGAGCCGTACACGAACGCATCGATACGCCCGCCCATCTGCTCCCACAGCTCCGGGCCCGTGTACTCGTAGTGCACGCGCGGATTCGCCGGATTCGCAAACTGATTCGGCATCCACGCGCCTGTCCTGTCGCGAATGCGCTCAGCCTCCTCGATCGCGGCGAGCATGCGCCGTTCGGGATCTGTGAGCACGAGCTGCGCGCCGTACGCGAGAAGCGTGCGCTTGCGCTCCTCGCTCATCTGCGAGGGAAGGCAGAGTATGAGCTTATAGCCTCGCGTCGCCGCGACCTGTGCCAGGCCGATGCCGGTGTTCCCGGACGTCGGCTCGACGATCGTTCCGCCCGGCTTGAGCACTCCGCGCTGCTCGGCGTCCGTGATCATCCCCAGTGCAGTGCGGTCCTTGATCGAGCCGCCGGGGTTGCTCCCTTCCACCTTCATCCACACCTCCGCCATCTCGGGCTCGACGACCTTCTCGAGCCGGACCAGCGGAGTACGTCCTATCGCCGCATCGATCACGAGTCTCCGTTACTTCAATTCAAGCTCCCACTCGACCCGGATCTTGGGGTCGAGCGAATCGCGCACCGAGCAGTACTTCGTCACCGACAGCTCGATCGCCTTGAGCGCTTGCTCGCGTTCGATGCCGGGGCCGGAGATCCGGAAGATCATGAGCGCGTGCTTGAGGCGGCGCGGACTCGCATCCTCGCGAGTGCCCACCACCTCGACCTCGAGCGACGTCGCGGGAGTTCGCTGCTTCTTCAGAATCCCAACGACGTCCATCGCTGAGCACGTGCCGAGTGCGCTCAGGAGCGTGTCGACGGGGCCCTGTCCCGTCGTTCCATGGCCATCGATGCGCGAAGTCACGCCACCGATCTTTCCCGTGTCGAATTCCTGCTCGCCCTTCCATACCGCGAGGATTCGCTGCGGTGGCTTTACGGCCGGCGTAGGATCGCTCATTTCTCGATCGGGAGTCGCACGGAATTTCCCCACTCGGTCCAACTGCCGTCGTAGTTCCGGACTTTCTCGTAGCCGAGGAGATACGAGAGTACGAACCATGTGAACGATGAGCGCTCGCCGATGCGGCAGTAGGCGACGACATCGTCGTCCTTCTTCAGGCCGATCTCCTTCTCGTAGATCGCACGCAGGTCATCCGCGCTCTTGAAGGTGCCGTCGCTGTTCGCGCCGCGCGCCCATGGAACACTCTTCGCGCCGGGAATGTGCCCGCCGCGCAACACGCCTTCCTGCGGATACTCGGGCATGTGCGTCTTCTTCCCGGAGAACTCATCGGGCGAGCGCACATCGA
>JBDTXL010000484.1:0-1566 GCA_040006195.1 Gemmatimonadota bacterium
GAGCGCGCGGCCATAGACGAACGACGTGTCGCTGAAGTGCGTGTACCAGTAGAAGTCGTCGTAGATCGAGTGGTAGATCCCCGCGTCATCCTCACCGCCGTAGCCGAGGTTGAGCGATGGAACGCCGAGGTGTTGGAGGAAGGGCGTGAAGTCGGAGCCGGAGCCGAGTGCGCCGATGCGAAGGTCGGCGCGACTGCGCGCATCCTTCCGTTTCTCGGCGCTTCCGTTCTGGATGGTCGCCGCCTGTAGCCGCTTCCACACCGTGAGATGCGTCTCCGGATCGTCGATGTCGCGCGCGACGCCGTTGATGAACTTCTCGAGGATGTGCGAGCCTTCCATGCCGAGATAGCCGCGATCGTTGGTGTCGCTGTTGAGATAGGCGACGCCCTTGGTGCGCAGCTCATCGGTGTGCGCCTCGGCCCACTCGGTGGAGCCGAGCAGTCCGGGCTCCTCGCCGTCCCACGCCGCATAAATGAGGGTGCGTTTCGGATGCCATCCCTGCTTGAGCAGAATGCCGAGCGCGCGCGCCTCTTCGAGCTCGGGGACGAGGCCGGCGATCGGATCTTCGGCGCCGTTCACCCACGCATCGTGGTGGTTGCCGCGAATCACCCACTGATCGGGCTCGGAGCTGCCCGGGATCGTCGCGATGACATCGAAGAGTGGCTTGAGCGTCCAGGTCGACTTGATCTTGAGATGGACTTTTGCGGGGCCGGCGCCGAAGCGGTAGGTGATTGGAAGTCCACCCTTCCAGCTGTTCGGCACGAGTGGTCCGCCGAGCGCGGTGAGGAGGGGCTCTGCGTCGCCGTAGGAGATCGGGAGCACCGGAATTTTCGTCAGCGTCTTGGCTTCGGAGATCGGGAGGCGCTTCGCGTCCTTCGTCGCGCCGACTCCCGGGGTGAGTGGATCGCCCGGATACATGGGCATGTCTTCGACGCTGCCGCGCTGCACGCCGTCGGCCGGGCGCATCGGACCGTTGGGGAATACTGCGCCACCGGCGTAGCCATCATCGCGCGGGTCGGAATAGATGAGGCATCCTACGGCGCCGTGCTCCGCCGCGACCTTCGGCTTGATGCCACGCCACGACCCGCCGTAGCGCGCGATCACGATCGCTCCCTTCACGGAGATGTTGTGGCGCGCGAGCTCTTCGTAGTCGGCCGGAACTCCGTAGTTGACGTAGACAAGCGGCGCGGTCACGTCGCCGTCGATCGAGTAGGCGTTGTACGTCGGGAGCGCCTCGGCCTTCTGATTCGACGTCGGATCCTGCGGCAGCGCGGGCTCCTGCAGCTTCGCGACGAAACGCGTGGGCGACACGAGCTCCACGGCGCGCTCGAGGGGCGTGGGGAAGAGGACGTCGAAGGTTTCGATGTGCGCGTCGAGCCCGTAGCTCTTGAACTGCGCGAGGATCCACTCGGCGTTGTTCTTGTCGTACGGCGAGCCGACGTGGTGTGGTCGCGCCGTGAGTCGCTGCATAGCTGCGCGCATATTCGCCGGCTGCGGAATCGCCTTGAACTTTTCCTCCCATTCGCGCTCGGTCTTGCTCGAGCTGTCGGTGAAGCCGAGGAGGGT
>JBDTXL010000485.1:0-2852 GCA_040006195.1 Gemmatimonadota bacterium
TGATGAAAGTCGAAGCGAAAGCGATCCGGCGCGACGAGCGAGCCGGCCTGCGTCACGTGCTCGCCCAGCACCTGGCGCAGCGCGGCGTGGAGCAAATGCGTCGCTGTGTGGTTGCGCTCCGTGTCGCGGCGGCGCTCAGCCGGCACGCGCGCGTGCGCGCGACCGAAATGAAATTCGCCGGTCAGCTCGCCGATCGCGACATGCCGCGCATCGACCTTCTTGACCTCGTCGACCGCGACGCTCCATCCCTCTCCCGAGATCTCACCCGCATCGGAGACCTGGCCTCCAGACTCCGCGTAGAACGGAGTCTCCTTCAGCACGAGCGCGATGCGCTTGCCCGGCAGCCGTCGAATCGCAATGACCTCGGTGTCGGCGTCTGTCCCGCTGTAGCCGACGAAGTTCGACGACTCCTTCAGGGCATTCATTCCCGGCTTCCGTTCCCACGTCGCGATGTCGGAGAGCCCTTCGTCGGCGACGCCGAGGTCGCGACCCTTGCGCTCCTCGCGAGACTGCGAGCGCTGAGCCTGCAGCGCCTCCTCGAAGGCGACGATGTCCACGGTGTAGCCGCGTTCCTGCGCCATCAGCTCCGTGAGATCGATCGGAAAGCCGAAGGTGTCGTAGAGCCTGAACGCGTCGCCACCGCTGATCGTCCCGCGACTCGCCGTCGATCCCTGCGTCGATCCGACCGGCGCGAGCTGGTCGAAGCGCTGCATTCCCTCTTCGATCGTGGCGAGAAAGCGCTCTTCCTCCGCACGCGTCGTGTCGACGATGAGCGAGCGGCGCGTCGCGAGATCGGGATAGACGTCCTTCATCTGATCGACGACGACGCTCACGAGCTTGTCGAGCGTGGGCTCGCGCCGGCCAAGGAGCCATGCGTGACGCACGCCGCGACGAAGGATTCGGCGGAGCACGTAGCCGCGCCCATCGTTCGACGGAAAGACGCCGTCCGCGATGAGAAAGGCGATTGCGCGTGCGTGGTCAGCGAGGACGCGGAAGGACACCGCGTCGTAAGTCACCGGTCGGTTACCCGCCTTGGGAACCGCAGGCCACACCGCACTGCCCACACCCGCAGCCGGCCGATCGTCATACGACATCCCCAGCACTTCCTCGGCCTTCGCTATCAACGGGACGAAGAGATCGGTGTGGTAGTTGTTCGTAACACCCTGCAGCACCGCTGCGATGCGCTCGAGTCCCGCGCCGGTGTCGACCGACGGCTTGGGAAGCGGCTTGAGTACGCCGTCAGGCTGACGGTCGAACTGCATGAAAACGAGATTCCATATCTCGAGGAAGCGCCCCGCTTCTGCGCCCTCCACGAATGCATCGCGCGAGAACTCGGTGCGCTCGGTATCCGTCCACTCGCCAGTGGCGCCTTTCGGAAAGGCCCAGTCGCCCGCGATATGCACGAGGTCGACGTAGATCTCGGTGCACGGGCCACAGGGACCGGTGTCCGCCATCTGCCAGAAGTTGTCGCGCTCACCGAGACCGTAGATGCGGCTGTCGGCGATGCCGGTGATCTCCTTCCACAACGCGCGCGCCTCGTCATCCGATTCGAAGACGGTGACACGGAGATGCTCCTTCGGAATTCCCATCTCGACCGTGACGAACTCCCAGGCGAAGCGAATCGCGTCACGCTTGAAATAATCCCCGAACGAGAAATTGCCGAGCATCTCGAAGAAGGTGTGATGGCGGGCGGTGTGCCCCACCTGCTCGAGATCGTTGTGCTTGCCCCCCGCGCGCACACACTTCTGCGCGGTCGTGGCGCGCACGCCGAACGACGCGCGTTCCTGGCCCAGGAAGATGCGCTTGAACTGCACCATCCCGGCGTTCGTGAAGAGAAGCGTCGGATCGTCCGCAGGGACGAGCGACGAGCTGGGGCGAACCGCGTGCGCGTTGCGCTCGAAGTACGAGAGAAAACGCTGGCGAATCTCGGATGCGCGCATAAGCCTCAAAATATACCGCACCCGGGACCCCGGGGCACGGGCTATTCGAGGGTGTCCGCCTCACTGTCGGCGCCCGCCGAAAGCGCATCCATCACGCGCCGAATCGCCGAGCCGTCGTATCCGCGCCGCGCGAGGAACGCGTACAATCGCCGGCGCGTCGTCGCGGGGTCGGTAGAGCGAAGGGTGCGCAGCTTCTTCGCCGCGACCTGGGCGATCTGCGCGTCTTCGTCGACCTCGTCCACCTCGAGCACTTCAGTGAGCGCGGCATCGATGACGTCGCGCGCGACGCCCTTGCTCCAGAGCTCCGACTGAAGGCGACGGCGAGAGAGCCCCGCGCCGGAGATCTTGGCGCGGATGAACTGCCGCGCGTACTGGGCATCGTCGAGCGCGCCGAGGGTGATGAGCCGCTCGACGGCCGCAGCGACGTGCTCCGCGGGCTCTCCTTTGCGTACGAGCATGCGCTCGAGATCGCGCGCCGCGCGGGGGCGGGCGGCGAGCATCGCGAGCGCTCGATCGAAGGTATGAAGCGCTGCGGACTCGACGACGACCCGGTTCGCGAGCGACTCCGTATATGCCACGCCGATGCGCACGCCGAGTCGTTCGATACCATCGAGGGAAAGCGTTGCGACGGTGGAGCCGTCCACGAGAATCTCGAAGCGACCGGGGTGACGCGCACTGGTAGAGATCGCCGAGATGCGCGCGGGAGTCGCCCGCGACTCGGGATCGTCGTGGCCGCCGCCGAGGGCGAGCGATGGAGAGGAAAGCTCAGTCACGTAGGTCCCGGATGCACGAAGTGCCGAAGGGGAAGGGTGCGACGAAGACAGTTTCCGGGTGCCTTCGCCACTCCACCTCGCCCTTCGGCACGATTTCGCCGGCGTGCGTTGGTGCTAATCGTCTGCTTCGACCTCTTCG
>JBDTXL010000486.1:0-1624 GCA_040006195.1 Gemmatimonadota bacterium
CTCCCGCAGGACTACGCCGACATGCTCGGCTGGCCCGCGCTCGCGAACGCCGTCGCGCACGTGTACGACTCGCTGCCGCCCGCCAAGCGCGCGCAGGTTGTGATCGTTGGCGAGAACTACGGAGAGGCGGGCGCTCTCGAATTTTACGGACCGAAGCTCGGACTGCCGCGCGTGGTGAGCGCGGCGGGGAGCTACTGGTTCTTCGGTCCAGGGGAAAAGCCTGGCACCGTGGTGATCTCGCTCGGTGTCACGCAGCAGGACATGGAGAAATTCTTCGGCACGGTGACGCCAGCCGGGCGCGTGCTGAACGATTGGAGCGTACCCGAGGAGCAGGACGTGTCGATTTACGTGGGCGAGCATCCGAAGATGACGCTGCAGGAGCTGTGGCCGAAGCTCGCGGGCAGAAACTAACGCGCGAGTAATCCGGCGAAGCGGGAGCTCGCGTCAGAGTCTGGCAAATTCTTTGGCCAAGAGACAATGGCCTCTCGCGAGGCGGGCATATTCGAATCGACATGAAGTCGGTCGACATCTCGATATCGCCGGAGGCAGCACCATGTGGGCTCGCAGAGTTCGGGTCGGCATAGCGCATCTTTTCGCAACCATGGTGCTGATCGCGTGGTCGAACGCGCGGGCGCAGGCTTCGCAAGCCGCACCCAGCATCTCCGCGGCGATGAGTCACTTCTATAGTGGTGACGCTGCCGGCGCGGTTCGGATTCTGGAGGCCGTCACAACGGCGACACCGAACGACGTGAACGCATGGCGGCTCCTCGCGCGCTGCTACCGGCAAACGGGGGAGCTCGACCGCGCCACTGTCGCATATCGCAGAGCCATCGCGCTCGAGCCCGACGCGCCGGCGGCGCTATTCAATCTCGCCGGCGTGTATTCACTGCGGGGAAATAGCGATAGCGCATTCGCGCTGCTCGCGAAGGTCAAGGCATCCCATAACTACGACATGACGCAACTCGATGTCGATTCGGCGTACGCGAGCCTGCGACACGATCCTCGCTATCCATCGCTGCTCCCGAGCGCTGCGGATTTCGCCGCGCCGTTCGTCGAGGAGGTCAAGATCATCCACGAGCTCGACGGCGATTCAGCGGGTGATCAGTTCGGCTGGATCGCGCGCAGTATTGGCGACGTCGACCACGATGGGACCGCCGACTTCGTGACATCGGCGCCGACAAAGAATATCGCCGGCGCGAACGCCGGTCGCGTTTATGCGTTTTCGAGCAAGAGCGGAAAGCTCTTGTGGAGCGTCGATGGCAAGCCCGAAGAACAGCTCGGCACAGGCCTCGAGAGTGCCGGTGACGTAGATGGTGACGGAACGGAGGATGTCATCGCTGGCGCTCCCTACTCCGGCCGCAGCTACATCTATTCCGGGAAGGACGGACACCTCCTCTTCACGCTGGAGGCGGAGAACGTGTCTGATGCATTCGGTGTTCACGTGTCGACCGCCGGCGATGTCGATCATGATGGCCGTGCGGATTTCATCGTGGGAGCGCCGCAGAACTCCGCCGGGGGGAAGGGCGCGGGGCGAGTCTACGTCTACTCAGGCAGGGATGCGCACGTGCTGCTCACGCTCACCGGCGAGCGCGCTGGCGATGCATTCGGAAGCACCGTCGCCGGC
>JBDTXL010000487.1:0-2643 GCA_040006195.1 Gemmatimonadota bacterium
GAATTGTCGTAAACACACATTTTCGGACACCGATGTGCTGTTTTAGGACAATTATGCGCTGGCCGTCTTGGAAGTCCTTGCCCGGTTATCTGCCCCACTCGCCGCCCAGCTCCAAATCGCCCTCGCGGGGGAACATTCCCTCACCGTAGTCGATGGCTGGGGCGCGCTATTGCTCGCCATCCGCGAGCGTCCCGTGGATCTAGTTGTATTGGATCCACGGACCTCAGGAGGGCTCGAATTGGGGCAAGCTCGTGAACTGCTCGCTCGGCACCCGACCCTTCCCGTGGTGATCTATACCACGCTGGCGGCGGATTCGATGCAGGCGACGGTGATGCTCGCGAAGCTCGGCGTTCAACACGTCGTTCTCCGCGGCTTCGACGACGAGCCAAGTCGCTTTCGGCTCATGCTCGACCAGCTTCCCGCAGCGCGGCTCAGCGACTCCGTTCTGCAGCACGTGCTTCCGTACTTGCACGACGTTCCGGCGATGTTCGTCCGCGCGGTCACGAGACTATTCGAGGCGCCGCAGGAGTTCGAGGATGTCGAAGACCTCGCACGGATGGCGGGGATGACGAGACGCAGTCTGGATCGATGGTTCGAACGCCGAGGCCTGTCCTCTGCCCGCACGATGATCCTCGTCGCCCGCCTCACGCGGGCGAAGCACTACATGGGCGATCCGGGATTTCTTCTCGAGGACATCGCGAAGAAGCTCGGCTACAGCTCGGTTCGGGTGTTCGCACGACAGGTTCGCACAGCCACCGGGATGACCCCGTCGACCATGCGTTCCGCGTTCACGATGGAAGAGTTCACATTGAGAATGGCGGCGCTCGTCTGCCGCCCCGGAGATGTATCAGGTGAATCGGAGCAGGCGCTGAATGAATGATCAAGCGCAAGCGACACGTATTCTGGTCGTCGACGACGAGCATTCCATATGCCGGGCGTTGCAGATCAGCTTTACGCGCGCTGGCTACGATGTGCGCGCGGTCGAGTCCGCCGACGACGCGGTGCAGCTGCTGCATCGCGAGCACTTCGACTGCCTCGTGGTCGACTTGCGCATGCCTGAAATGGGCGGGGATGAGCTGTTCGAAATCGCCGCGTCGGTTCAACCGCACCTGCGCCAGCGCACGATCATCACCACCGGCGATGGCAGCGAGCGCGCCCACGAGCTGATTGCCGCCTGCGGCTGCGCCTCACTCGGCAAGCCCTTCGATCTTCGCGATCTCCTCGACCTCACGCAGCAGCTTACGCTCCGCGCTCGCGAAGAGCGCGCGTAGCCCGTCGCGTCGCTCATCACGCAGTCGCTACAGCGTCCAGCTCCTGAGGGTTGTGAGCGCACTTTCCACCGCTGCGCGCTGTTCGGGATTCGTCGCCTTCCGTCTGAGAAACTCATAACTTCGAATCGCGAGCTGCAGCGCCTCGCGATCGCGCTCGCCGGATGCGAGCCCCGTCGCGTTGTCGGCGAGGCTCGCACGCGCGAGATCATCGTCCGGGAATCGCTCGACCACCTGCCGCCACCGCATCATACGCTCGCGAGGCACGCCCTCGGTGAGCGCCCAAAGATGCCACGCCCCGCGATTCTCCGGATCTGCCGCCAGGGCGCGCGCCGCGAGCTCGCCCGTCGCCTCGGCGCCGCGCCCCGTGAGCCAGTACGAGTTTGCCAGAATGACCAGCGCGCGCGCGTCGTGGGGCCTCAGAGCCACGATCTTCTCGTACAGCGGCCCCGCGACCTCGGGGAGCGCGAGATACGGCTCCGCGGCTCGAGCGAGCACCTCCGCATCGGTGAGGTTCGCTACCGCGAGCAGTCGCTCGAGCAGGACGCCGTATTCGTTGGTCTCGTGGTATGTTGAAACAGCGGCCGAAAGCTCCGCGACGGGATCGATTGATAAGGGGCTCATGACTCAACGAATTTACCGTCTCTGCAGGAGTGACGTCAGCTGTGACTGAATCATCGAACGATTCGTCAATCCCACAGGACGCTCAGCGCCGCGACGACCTGCAGCACCTCACTGCGCTCGTGCAACATTCGTTGAACAATCCGTTGGCCGCCCTCCTCGCCGAGGCGCAGCTCCTCGGCATGGAGACAACGCTCGATCCCGAGCACCGGGCGGCGGTGGATCGCATGACGGAGCTGGTGCGGCGGCTGATCACGCTGGTCCGCGATCTGGACAGCAAGGTCAGCGACAGGACGTTCCCGAGATGACGTGCAGGGTGGATGGCGGCGTGGCGTAGGGTCTACCCTTCGTGGTGCTACGTCATGTTACCTGAAGCCCTCACGCCAGGGCGCCTTCGGGCGCCGGAATGAAAGAGAGGGTTGCGCATTCGCCCCAATCAAGTGATACTCTCTGCATCGTCGGCACGCCGACGGTGGCCACAAAACTACGAAGCAGAGCGAGCCAACTGACGCAGATTGTCAGCGGCTCGCTGCACGTTTGGCTGATCGTGGTATGTGTGTCGAACGGCGGCTCGCGTGAAATATCCGCGGCCAGGATCGGATGACATCGCGCGCCGCACTGGGCGGCGCCAACTCCAGTGTTATCGCTCCAGAAGCGTTTCGTTTCCCGATGTGCGGGTCGCGTCACGCATGTACGAATTTCACCTCATGACACCTTTCGCTGCATGAACGAACGTCGACGCCCGACCCGGCGC
>JBDTXL010000488.1:0-2522 GCA_040006195.1 Gemmatimonadota bacterium
GATTCCGAACATCTCGTATCTCGTGGTAGGCGATGGAACCGATCGCGAGCGGCTCGAGGAGAAGGCAGAGTCGCTCGGGGTGAGCAACCGCGTCGTCTTCGCGGGGTTCATCGCTGAGGAAGAGAAGGCGGATCACTATCGCCTTGCGGATGCGTTCGTGATGCCGGGGCGTGGCGAGGGATTCGGGATCGTGTACCTCGAGGCGCTTGCGTGCGGGTTGCCGATCGTCGCGAGCTCGCTGGATGCGAGCGCCGAGGTGGTGCTGAACCGGCGATTCGGCAGAGTGGTGAATCCGGACCGGGCGGGTGAGTTGAAGACGGCGTGCGTGGATGTGCTCGCGGATACGGAGCGCGTGGTGCCGCGCGAGCTGCAAACGTTCTCGATCGCGCGGTTCAAGGCGCGGTGGAACTGGTTGCTGGCGGAGCTGAGCGTGGGCGATCTCGCGTCGCTGCCGACGCTGACGAGGGAGCCGGCGTACGCGAGCGGGCGTGGGTTCGGAGGATTGTACGCGGTGGAGACGCCGACGCCTACGACGGGTGGGGTGGTGATGGAGCGGTAGTCGACGAACACGCTCCTGTCCTCGTGACTAATCATTAATCGAGAGGGCGCGCGAGTGGGTTGGGTGAAGGACAAAATTCGCGGCACCGCGCTCGAGCGGATTCTACGCCGCATGCTTGGCCGTCCAGCGGGAGATCCCGACGACACGAACTCCGACTACGATCAGCAGACGATCGATGTCATGAAGAGAGTTCTACGACGCGATTCGAGCTGTATAGACATCGGCGCGCACGAAGGCGATGTACTCCGCCACATGGTCGAGATCGCACCGAACGGAAAGCATCATGCGTTCGAGGCGTTGCCGCATCTTGCGGCTGCGCTTCGTGAGCAATTTCCTGGCGTGAACGTGCACGACGAAGCCGTGAGCGACACGGGTGGGAAGGCAGAGTTCAACTACGTCGAGAACGCGCCGTCCTACAGCGGACTTCGCAAGCGAATTTACGATCGACCCGATCCGCAGATCACGACGATTCAAGTGAAGGTCGTCGCGCTCGATGATGTAATTCCTTCTGATCAGCCGATCGCGTTTATCAAGATCGACATCGAGGGCGGCGAGTACCACGCCTTGAAAGGTGCGGCGAAGACGATAGGCAAATGGAAGCCGGTGATGGTTTTCGAGGCGAGCGGAAAGTCGACGGGGCAATACGGCGTCACTCCGGCCGAGATGTACGGGTTGGTGACGCAGACGCTCGGCTACGACCTGACGACGATGCGTCGCTGGATGACGAAGGCGCCGTCGTTTACGCTCGAGACGTTCAGTCATAATTGGGATCACGGACCAGTGTTTTATTTCATGGCCGTTCCAATCGCGAACTAGGGCTACGCGCAATTCCTGTTGCGAGCTTCAGCAAACACCGCATCGAGGTTGATGGAATTGATGACTGACTCGGCCGTCGGGGAGCTAGCTCCCGCCGTTCCGTTGCCCACGATCGTGATCGAGCCTGCACGCAGCTGGCCGGGACTCAACGTCGGCGAATTGTGGGCGAACCGGGAGCTGCTGCTCTTCCTGGTATGGCGCGACATCAAGGTGCAGTACGCGCAGACCGTGCTCGGCGCCGCGTGGGCCGTCGTGCAGCCGCTCATGACGATGCTGATTTTCACGCTCGTATTTGGACGGCTGGCAAAGATTCCATCAGACGGCGTTCCGTATTCCGTGTTCACGCTCGCAGCGCTGATTCCGTGGATGTACTTTTCCAACGCTTTCTCGGCAGCGAGCTCGTCGCTCGTGAACAGCAGCAACCTGATAACGAAGGTCTACTTTCCGCGGCTCATCATTCCGATCGTTTCGATACTCTCGGGGCTGGTGAACTTCGCCGTGTCGTGCGTGGTGCTCGCGGTGATGATGATCTGGTATCACGTCACGCCGTCGTGGGCCGCGATGCCGATGATTCCCGCGTTGCTGTTGCTGATGATCTTCACCGCGACAGGCGTTGGCTGCTGGCTCGCGGCGGTCTACATCCAGTACCGTGACGTGCGGCAAATCGTTCCGTTCATCGTACAGATCTGGATGTACGTCTCGCCGGTGGTGTATCCTCTGTCGCTCGTCCCCGAGCGTTATCGCACGCTGTACGCACTCAACCCCATGGCGGGGATCATCCAGACCTTTCGCGTGGTGTTGCTGAGGACGGGCGAGATCCCGTGGGGAACGCTGGGCATCTCTACTATAGTAGGGATGGCTCTCTTCCTGAGCGGGACGCTCTACTATCGGCACACCGAACACCTCTTTGCGGACGTGGCGTGAGTCAGCTGGCCATCGGTGCACGGGACATCGCGAAGAAGTACCGGATCGGCGGACCCGCGCAGCGTCACGCGTCGCTGCGCGATGCGATCGTGCACACGGCAGGCGCGCCACTAAGGGGGATGCGCTCGCTGATGCGCTCGAACGACGCCAGGCAGACAGCGCGCGAGGCCGAGGAATTCTTCGCACTCAAGGGAGTGTCATTCGATATCAAGCAGGGTGAGGT
>JBDTXL010000489.1:0-2793 GCA_040006195.1 Gemmatimonadota bacterium
TTCTTCAAGCCGAGCGTGATCGTGCCGATGCACTACGCGACGTTCCCGGTGCTCGCGTCGGAGGCTGACGTGCGTGCGGCGTTTGCGGGCGATTCGCGAGCCGTGATCATGACGCCGGGAGAGACGAAGACGGTGTAGCCTAATGAATTTACCGATGGACAAGTCGCGGCGCTGAAGACGGGCGCGCCAACGTCGTACGGCATCTCGTTCGCCGCCCTGATCATCATGGCGTCGGTGCGAGGAGCTGTTCGGAACGCGGGGTGCGACGCGCTGTACAATTAGGGATGACTCGAGTCTCCAGATTATCTCGCGCCGCGGTCGCGTGCGCTTCGCTCGTCTTGGTCGCGAATGCCGCGGTGAGCTCTGTATCCAGAGCCCGCGAGGCGACGGTGCCCATGAAGAAGCCGGGACACATCTTCATTCTCATTCTCGAGAACGAATCGTTCGCGCACACCTTCGCGCAAAATTCAGCGGCGCCGTATCTCGCGCACACACTCACGGCTCAGGGCGCGTTGCTCCGCAACTATTATGGCATCGGCCACAATTCTCTCGACAACTACATCGCGCTGGTGAGCGGGCAGGCTCCCAACCTCGCGACGATGCGCGACTGCACGCAGTACACCGACTTCGTGATGCAGCAGTCGACGCTCGATGCGAACGGGCAGGCGGTAGGGAGCGGCTGCGTCTTTCCGTTGAGCGTGCCGATGCTCGGCGACCAGCTGGAGAAGGCAGGGAAGAGCTGGCGCGGCTACATGCAGGATCTCGGGAACGTGAAGTCGAGGGAAGTGGAGGAGTGTGGCCATCCGGAGATCGGTCAGAGCGACCCCACGCTCAAGCGACTCAACGACGATCAGTACGCGACCAAGCACAACCCGTTCTACTATTTCCATTCGGTCATCGATAACAAGGATCGGTGCGCGCAGCACGTCGTGAATCTGCGGCATCTCTCCGACGACCTGAAGTCGGTGCGCACGACGCCGAACTATTCGTTCATCACGCCGAATCTCTGCGACGATGGCCACGATGCGCCGTGCGTCGACAAGTCGACCGGTGGACTCGCCCAGGCCGATGGCTTTTTGCGGAAGTGGGTGCCGAAGATTCTCGACTCGCCCGCGTTCAAGGCGGACGGTGTGTTGATCATCACCTTCGACGAGGCGAGTGGGCCGCCGGGGATGGACTCGTCGGCGTGCTGCGGCGAGAAGGGACTTCCGGGCTCCCCGAAGCCGCCGGGGGGAAACGGGCCGGGCGGTGGCATTACGGGCGCCGTGATTCTCTCACCATTCGTGAGGCCCGGTACGGTGTCCGACATCCCGTATAACCACTACTCGACGCTGCGCTGGGTCGAGAATCAGTTCGGCGTGCCGCATCTCGGCTACGCTGCGGCGAACGGGCTCGTCACCTTCGGCGAAGATGTCTTCACTCGACCAGCGCCAACGCACGCCAGATCGCGCGCGCGTTAGCGCCGCGTTTTATTCGCGCGTCTTGAGTTTCCCCTCGTTGTCGACGATGAAGCTGCGGATCTCGCTCGCCATATCGAGCAGCTTCGTCCACTGCTCCTTGTAGAGCGTCACTGGAAAGCGGCCGAGCCCGTACACGGAGAGTCCGCCCTTTTCGCTGACCTTCATAGAGATTGCGCGGCCGCTCCCCGACTTGAGCGCGGCATTTTCCTGTTTGAGGCGCTCGAGCTCGGCGCGAAGATCTTCATCGGACATGGCTGTACCTCGTGAGATGAGTTGTGGCGCCGGCGATCGTGAGCGCTCGCGTCGTGCGGCCGCTAGCGCGGCCAAAGATAGGAAAAGAGCAGCGCGGTGAGCACGGCATAGATCAGCGAGTCGACTGTCGCCTTGATCGTGATTGCCCACGAGCGACTGTACCAGATCGAGAGCTGCCAGAGCGCCGCGGAATAGGCGATGAACGAGACGAGCCCGGCGAAGCGGAACACGGCACGGAATGGAGCGCCCGGCAGCAGCGCATGGGCCGCCACGTACGCTGTGAGCGCGCTCACGACGACCAGATATGCGAACCACAGCACCAGCTCCCGCGACATCGACATTGTTTCGCGAGCCGGCATTACGGTCATGATCACTCGTGGCCCGCGCTTTACCTTCTCCATGAACTCCGCGGACTTCATCTCGGCCATCCCCGACGGCCGCGGCACCATGTAGTCACCCGGGATGGTGACGAGCGGACGCAGGGCATCCATCACCTGGTCCTCGTTCGCCATCTTCGGATAGTCGCTCTTATGCCACGGCGAGGCCATATGGATAATCGAGCTGAGGACGAACACCACGACAGACGAGAGCAAAATCGGCAGCCACAGCGCGCTCATGGGAGTCATCCGATTCTCCGGTACGGGAATGCATCGAGAACGGGGGAGCATACGGGTGCCAACGTACGTCCGCGTCGCCGGAGGCGGAAGCAGAGAGCCACGCGCCCATATGTCGAGCTCCCCAACAGGGATCGACTGGTGCCCGGAAAAGTTCGCTGGCAAATTAGCGACATGACCGAACGGAGGCTTTCACGCATCCTTTTAAAAGGCCAATATGGGGCTCGCGCTAACAAACCATCCGGCACTCACTTCGTGGGACGGTCATTATGAGCACGCGCCGGCCCAACCGCCTTCCGAAAACACTGTGAGCGGATGACCTCTGTCCCGCCGTTGGACACCGGTGAGCTCTACCGCGTCCTTGCCGAAAGTGCGAGTGACGCAATCGTCACGATCGACGATGAGAGCATCGTGCTGTCGATCAATCCCGCTGGCGAAGCGCTCTTTGGATACTCCGCTGCGGAGCT